>JASHWA010000219.1 GCA_030044325.1 Bryobacteraceae bacterium | reverse complement strand
GTTTTCGAGGAGTTCATTCTACGGTATGCCGCGCCGGGCCGGGTGACGGTGGCGCAGCACTTTCAACTGCTCGCATTTGCCGCGGAAACGGAGTTGCCGCGCGAATTTTATGTGCTGAAGCTTTCGAAAAAGCGGGCGATTCTGGACCGCGCTGGCACGCGGCTGGAACGCGTTTCGATGGCGAAGATCGCGGAAACGCTCGACCAGTTTCTGGAGCTGGCCATACCCGATCACGATCGCGAGAACCGCAGCGCGGTGGGCGGGGCCGCGGGAGCGCAGCGGCGTGTGCGATTCGGCAGCGGAAGCGATCGCGAAGGGCAATCCGCGTATCTGGCAGATTTCTACAGACACATCGACCAGGGAATCGGCGCACTGCTGCGGGGAAGGAATGCGGCAGTGGTGCTCGCCGGCGTGGAGGAGGATACGGCGCTGTTCCGCTCGGTGGCGACGTGTCCGGTGCTCGGCGAGACGATTTCGGGGAGTCCGGAAAAAGGGACGACGGACGAGGAACTGCTGGAACGCGCGGTGGCGCTGGTGCGGGCGGATGTGCTGCGGCGGAATGGAGAAGCGCTGGGGGCGGCGAGAGAGCGGCTGGCGCCGGTGCGATTTTCCGAGCATCCGGAGGAGATGCTGAAGCTCGCCGAAGCGGGGCGGGTGGGGCAATTTTACGTCGCCGAAGACGCGGGCAACGATGCGGAGAAGAACGAGCGGCTGAATCGCGTGATGATCGAGACGCTGCGGCACGCGGGCGAAGTTCACGCGCTGCCGGCGGGGAGCGCGGCGGCGGTGACGCTGAGATACTAGGCCTCCATTAATGTCGCGCCTCAGGCGCTGGCGCGTCCAAAAAATCAGGTTCGCTGCTCGCTGACGGAACGGTCGGCCAGTTCGCCGATGATGGGAAGGCGGTAGGGTTCGTCGTGGCTGGCTTTGATGATCATGAAAATCCACGCGATCAGGATCACCAGGTGCAGCGCGTCGGGGAGGGCGCGGTGCAGCGGCCAATTGTCCCACCAGAAGAGCGGCGAGATCACCCATTCGACCATCAGCCAGGCGACGAAAAGATATAAGCCCTGAAAAGCGTGGAAGCGCACGCGCGAGTCGTGGCGGAAACGCTCGCTCGCAAGCACGACGATCGCGGCGACCCATCCCACCCACGGGATGTAGCACAGAACGGCCGCGTTCCGGGCGGTGATGCCGGGCGGGGTCGCGGTGGCCGCGGCGGCGGGCGTGGGCTGGCGTCCTCCGCATTTGGCGCAGAACTGGTCCGCCGCGCCGACCTGGCTTCCACATTGCGGGCAATAAGGCATCTATTAACAACATACGATACGGGATCGAGCCTCGTTCCGCGGCATTCGGGGAAGGGGCGATTTTTGAGGGGCCTGGATTCAGGAGTCCGGATCCAGTTAAGGGGAATGCTTTAGCCAGTTCGGGCCAGGCGATTGGACACAGCGAACTATTGAAGCCAACCGGTATTTTTTTTAAAAACGTCATAGTACGTCCGATATTTTCGAGAAATGGTAAGGGTGTATGCCGGCACATTTTGACCGCGTTCTGGTGCTCGTGGTGATGACCATTCTGGTCGCGCTGTTCACCTGGATTTACCGCCGCGACCGCAGGCCGAGCGAGCGGCTGTGGATGATGGGGTGGATCGCCATCGAAATTCATTTTGGCGCGCAGCTTGCGTTTGCGCTGTCGTGCATCACGGAGCGCGCGGCGGATTGGCTGGCGTATTCGACGCTGCTGGTGGCGGGCGCGTGCTTCTTCCTTTCGGTGACGACGGCGTTTCGCGAATTCCGGCAGTGGATGACGTTCTGGGGGCTGATGTTTCTTCCGGCGCTCGCCTACTGGACGGCGATGGTGCTGGAGGTGAAATCGCGCTGGGTGTACCGGGGGCTGCTGGCGATGCTGCTGGCGACCGGCTGCGTCCTGGTGTTCAAGCACCTGTCGAAACCACTGGCCTGGTGCGCGGCGGGGCTGGTGCCGGCGCTGGCGCTGGCGTTCCGGACTCCGGATTACGGGATGGATTACATCTTAAGCGCGGTGTTCACGTCGACGGCGATCGCGTACTGGAGATTTCACGGGCGGCCGAGGCCGGGAGTGCTGTTCACTTCGCTGTCTTTCGTCTTGTGGGGGATGGTGTGGCCGGTGGCGGAGATTTGCGCGGCCGCGGGACTTGCGATTCGCGGGGATAACGTGATCTGGGACCTCCCCAAATATTTTGTGGCGTTCGGGATGATCATGACGCTGCTCGAAGAGAAGAGCGAGAACCTAGAAACCGAGATGGCGGAGCGCAAGCGGGCCGAGCAGGCGGCGATCGCGGCGAACGAAGCCAAGAGCCTGTTTCTGGCTTCGATGAGCCACGAAATCCGGACGCCGATGAACGGGATTATCGGCATGACGGAGCTGGTGCTCGACACGCCGCTTTCGCCCGAGCAGCGCGAGGACATCAACACCGTGCGCAACTCAGCCGAAGCGCTGCTGCTGGTGATCAACGACATTCTGGATTTCTCCAAGATCGAGGCGGGCAAGCTGGAGTTCGAAAACGTCGCGTTCGATTTGAACGATCTGCTGGGCGACATGACGCGGACCATGAGTTTTCGCGCGCACGAGAAGGGCCTGGAGCTGATTCAGGACGTGCGCGGGGAATTTCCGCCGGCGCTGGTGGGCGATCCCGGACGGGTGGGGCAGGTGCTGGTGAACCTGGTGGGCAACGCGGTCAAATTTACGTCACAGGGCGAAATCGTGGTGGCGGTGGAAAAGGAAGCGGAGAGCGCAGAGAGCATCACGCTGCATTTTTCGGTGAGCGACACCGGAATCGGGATTTCGGCGGAGAAGCGCGAGATGGTGTTCGAGGCGTTCACGCAGGCCGACAGCTCGACCTCGCGAAAGTTCGGCGGAACGGGGCTGGGACTGGCGATTTCGCGGCGGCTGGTGGAGATGATGCAGGGGCGCATCTGGGTGGAAAGCGAGGGCGAAGGGCATGGATCGACGTTCCACTTCACGGCGCGATTCGGCGTGCATGACGAAGAGCTGCGCAGGCCCGCGCTTTCGCCGGCCTCGGCGCTGCGCGGCCTGCCGATTCTGATCGTGGACGATAACGAGACCAACCGGCACATGCTGACGCGCATGCTGCTCAAATGGTCGATGCGTCCGATTTCGGCGTCGAGCGGCGCGGAAGCGCTGGAAATTCTGCGTCTGCTCAAGGAAGCGGGAGATCCGGTGAAGCTGATGCTGCTGGATTGCCAGATGCCGGGGATGGACGGATTCGAGACGGCGACGCGGGTCCACCAGGCGGGGCTGGCGGTTCCGATCATCATGCTGCGTTCGGTGGGAACGCCGGGCGACGCGGCGCGCAGGCGCAGGAGCGGGATCCCCGCGTATCTGAACAAACCGGTGCGGCAGGAAGAGCTGTTGCACGCGATTCGCGCAGTGATGGAGCTTGCGAGCACGCCGGCGGCGCCGGTCCTGGTGCAGACGCGAGGGGCGGGCGGAGGCGGGCTGCGCGTTCTGGCAGCGGAAGACAATGTGGTGAACCAGGCGCTGGTGATGCGGCTGATGGAAAAGGCGGGGAACGCGGTGACCATCGCCAACAACGGGCGCGAGGTTCTGGCGGCGCTCGACCGGGCCGAGTTCGACGTGGTGCTGATGGACGTGCAGATGCCGGAGATGGACGGATTCGCGACCACGGCGGCGATCCGCGAGCGCGAGCGCGCACGCGGAGGTCACATTCCGATCGTGGCGATGACGGCGCACGCGATGAAGGGCGACGCGGAGCGGTGCCTGGCGGCGGGGATGGACGGATACGTTTCCAAGCCGGTGGACCGGGCGAAGCTGTTCCAGGCGATCGCGCAGGCGGCGGCGGTCGCGGTCTAGCGAAAATCCGGCCGCGAATCAAAGCGAATCTTACTTCCCGATCGCTTGCGGCCTGAGCGGGCCTGCGATACTGGAGGGATGCCGGGGTATGAGGATGAACTGGCGCAGATCGTCGCCGATTTGAACCGGGCGGCGCAGGCTTCGCGGACGCCGGCGGTGGAGGCGCAGGGACACAGCTCGGCCAGCCTGGATCATGTATTGACGGAAGCAGCGCGGCGGGGGGCTTCCGATATTCTGCTGATCGCCGGAGCGCCGGCGGGCTATCGCGTGAACGGGCTGCTCACGGCGGGGGCCGGAGCGGCGCTGGGAGCGGAGGACACGCGGGCGCTGCTGCTGCCGCTGCTCACGCCGGCGCAGGCGCAGGATCTGCAAAAAAACAAATCGACGGATTTGTGTTTTACGCGGCCGTCGATCGGACGGTTTCGCGCGAACGTGCATTACCAGCGCGGCACCATCGCGGGAACCATCCGGCTGCTTCCGGAAAAAATTCCGACCATCGAGAGCCTGCATCTGCCCGCGGCGCTGCGGCGATTCGCGGAGGCGCGGCAGGGATTGTTCCTGGTGACGGGGCCGACGGGGTGCGGGAAAAGCTCGACGCTGGCGGCGCTGATCGATGTGATCAATACCCACCGGCGCGACCACGTGGTGACCATCGAAGATCCGGTGGAATTCCAGCACCTCAATCGCACCTCGATTATCGAGCAGATCGAAGTGGGGCATGACACGCCGGATTTCGCCAATTCGATCCGCAGCATTTTGCGCCAGACGCCGGACGTGGTCCTGGTGGGAGAGATGCGCGACCAGGAGACCATCGCGACGGCGCTGACCATTGCGGAAACGGGGCACCTGGTGCTGTCCACGTTACACACCAATGACACGTCGCAGGCGGTTTCGCGCGTGCTCGATTCGTTTCCGCAGGGAAATCAGCCGCAGATCCGGCAACAGCTTTCGCTCGCGCTGCTGGCGATCGTGGCGCAGCAGCTGGTTCCGTCGGCGGACGGGAATGTGCGCTATCCGGCGGTGGAAATTATGGCGGCGACGAGCGGAGTGCGCGGGCTGATCCGCAAGGGCGACGATCATCAGCTTTACTCGGCGATCGCGACGGGACGGAGCTCGGGGATGATCACGATGGAGCAGTCGCTGGCGGAGCTGGTAAGGTCGGGCAGGATTACGAAAGAGACGGCGTTAGCGCACTGCTTCCGGGCGGAGGATTTGCGGCGGTACCTGCAGGAATAGTTTTTCGCTCTTGGCGATTGTGTTTGTACGGGTCTAATTGGAAATTCGAGTATTACCCGTTTTTCACACGGGCTCTTACTGACGGGACTCGCGGTCAAAAGGTTTAGCCGCTCTGTCGAAAATACACATCGCGGGGTGGGTTCGGTGGTTACAGCGCAGGTCAGCGGTTGCATGGATTACCATAAATAAGTAACCGCGGCGGGGCGAGCAGCATCATTAGATAAAGCTAAGGGAA
>JASHWA010000001.1 GCA_030044325.1 Bryobacteraceae bacterium | reverse complement strand
GGAACCAAGGATGTCGGCCGCAAAAAACTCGATTCGGCGGCCGAAACCATGAACGACATCAATCCCTACGTTCACATCGACAAGCACGAGGTCGCGCTGTCGAGCGAAAATGCGATGCAGATCCTCGCGCCCTACGATCTGGTGATCGACGGCACCGACAACTTCCCCACGCGTTATCTGGTCAACGACGCCTGCGTGCTTTTGAAGAAGCCCAACGTGTACGGCTCGATTTTCCGCTTCGAAGGCCAGGCCAGCGTGTTCGCCTGGCCGGGTGGGCCGTGCTACCGCTGCCTGTATCCCGAACCGCCTCCTCCAGGGTTGGTTCCGAGCTGCGCCGAGGGCGGCGTTCTGGGAATTCTGCCCGGCGTGATCGGCTTGATTCAGGCGACCGAAGCTGTAAAGCTCATTCTCGGCTCGGGCGAGCCTCTGGTCGGACGCCTGTTGTTGTACGACGCCCTCGCCATGCGCTTTCGCGAGCTGAAGCTGCGCCGCAATCCCGATTGCCCAGTGTGCGGCGACCATCCGACCATCACCCAACTGATCGATTACCAGCAGTTCTGCGGAATCCCGCAGCAGGCGCCCGCCGCGGCCCAAACGCCCGGCGAGATCACTCCGCTCGAAGTGAAGGCCAAAATCGATCGCGGCGAAAAATTTCAACTGATCGACGTTCGCGAGCCGCACGAGTGGCAGATCGCCCATATCCCCCAGGCGAAATTGATCCCGCTCGGCGAACTGCCCAAGCGCCTGAACGAGCTCGACCCGTCCGTCGAGATCGTGGCGCACTGCAAAAGCGGCGTGCGCAGCGCCAAGGCGTGCAATATTCTGCGCCAGAATGGATTCACCGAGGTCGCCAATATGAAGGGCGGCATCCTCGCCTGGAGCGATACGGTGGACCCGCGCGTCCCGAAATATTAGCGCTTCACACAGCCCGGTCGAATTGAGGCGCGACGGTTATGGAGCGCGTTGGTGATCCGTCCGCAGAGCTAGCGTTCCACTCCGAACGCAAGCAGCACGTTCCCCGGCATTCCGCCGTTGAACCCGTAGCCGGAATTCACGTACAAAATCCCGCCCGCGACCACCGGACCCGGCCCGTCGATCGCACCTCCGTTCGCCTTCACGCCGTCCACGGTCTCGAATTCCCGCGCCGTCTCGACCTCCCACAAAATCGAACCGTCCTTGGTCGAATACGCGCGCAATCGCCCGCCCAGATCGCCCGAAAAAACCACCCCTGGAATCACGGTCACCGCGGCCGATTGCGCCGGGCTGCATCCTTTTCGATCTCCGCACGCCGGAGCCGGCGTCTGCCAAGCGCGTTCGCCGGTTGCCAGCCTCAGCGCGAACATTCCTCCGCCCGCCGCCGGATCATATTCGCCATGGCCGCCGAAAACAGTGGGATTCCCGCCCGCCGCGGGTCTCCGGTTGCGCACGTCCGACAGCGCCACGTAGACGTTTTCGCCGTCGGCGGCCGATCCCCACTCGATTCCACCCGCCGCGCTCCCATGTCCCACCCGCGTTTGCCACAGCACTTCGCCCTGCTGATCGGGATCCACCGCGTGCACCACTCCGGATTTTTGGCCCGCGACGAGCGCGCGCTTGCCGTTGGGAAGATTCACCAGAATCGGGGACGCTCCGAAATCGAAATCCGGTCCCTTCGCTTCCGGACAATTCGCGCCGCGCGCTCCGCAGGCGATGTTGAACGCATCCCCTTCGGTCATCTGCCGCGACCACAGAATTTTTCCCGTTGCGATGTCGAATGCAATGAACGCGTCGCTGGTTCGCGCCGCCGGATCGGAATACGAATCTCCCGTGGTCACGTAAATCGCGTGCCGCTGGGGATCGATGGTCGGCGCAGACCACACGCCCGCGCCCGACGGTCCCCATTGCTGAACGCCGCTCGAATTTTTGCGCACCGGCCGCGGCTGGTCGGGGATGGTGTAGCTTTTCCACAGCACTTTTCCGGTGGCAGCGTCGAGCGCCGACAGGCTTCCGCGAAATTTGCAGCATTCGTAATTCGCGCCCCCGCCCAGCACCTCTTCGCCCGACGACACCGGTACGTACAAACGGCCTTCATGGAGCGCGGGCGCGCCCGTAATCAGCGCGCCGGGATAATCTTCGACGCGCGTTTTCCAGATCAGACCGCCTGTCGCCGCATTCACCGCGTAAGCGAATCCCAGCTGATCGCCGAAATACGCCGCCCATCGCGAACCCACCCGCCCCAGGCTGATCGCCGTCCGCACTCCGCCCTCCGCGTCGAAGCTCCAGTGGACGCATCCCGTGGCCGCATCGAGCGAGTACACTTTTCGTACACCCGTTCCGATGAACACGCGCCCGCCGGCGATCGTCGGCTGGCCGTAGGCGCGCAGGGCGCCCGGAATTCCGAACGCCCATTTCAATTTCAGCTTGGGAACGTCCGCGGCGGTGATGCCCGCCATCGCGGCCGTCTGCTCGCGGCGATTATCCGAGCCGCCCCAACCGGTCCAGTGCGGCCCGGCGAGCGGATCCGCGGGAAACAACGCGGACCCGTTGCAGAACGCCCGATTCGGCAGCGCCTCGTTTCCGAATTTTTTCCCCGTGACGAACTCGGCGACCGAGTGGATCTCGCCGGTGCTCATCACCAGCCCCTGAATCGACATGATTCCGCTGGTGAGCGCCGTTTCGACGCCCTCCGGCGACATCAGTTTCAGCGCCTCCGCGCGCGGCGCGCGTCCCACACCGCCGTCGTGACAGGCCGCGCAGCGCTGCTTATACACGCTCTCGCCGTCACCGCCAAAAACCATCCCCGCCAAAAGCATCCCTGTCAACCAACGCATCGTGCCTCCTTCAGACATGCATTGTAATGCGCCGCATTCGTTTCGTAATCTCCAGATCATCTCACACGGCCCGAGCCCGCGTTCGGTAACCGATTGACTTTATTGATGCGGTCGAGACGTGGCGCATGCACACGCCTGGCCGGAGCGCTTTGCGGATCAAGATAGACTGAACAAGAGAGCAGTTCGGGGAACATATACTCATGGGAGAAGATTTGCTCATGGCCGAGGTCGCGATCGGGCTGGTGGAGCACGCGACAGAGGCCGCAGCCGGCCGGCACGCGGAGCAAGTGGTCCACTTTTTCGACCTGATGCGCGACCGGTTGTTGCGCTATCTGCTCGGTCTCCGGCTTCCGGTCGAGGACGCGGAGGAAATCGTCCAGGAGGTGTTTTTGGCGCTGTTCGAGCATTTGCGGCGGGAACGCAAGTGCCGCAACGCGCGGGCGTGGGTGTTTCGCGTGGCGCATAACCTGGCGCTGAAGCGGCGCGGCCGGGACCGGCGCAACCGTCAAAATCTGTCCAGCCGGGCCGGGGACGCCGCGTCGGCCGCTCCCGATCCCGAGCAGCAGTTTTTGAGAAGCCAGCGGGGGATGCGATTTTCCGCGATCTGGCGGGCCCTTCCGGAACAGGAGCGGCGCTGCCTGGCTCTGCGGGCCGAAGGCCTGACCTATCGGGAAATCGCCGAGGTTCTGGATGTTTCGTTGGGAACCGTGGCGGCTAGCCTGGGGCGATCGCTTGCGCGGTTTGCGCGAGCTGACGGGAGGTGAAACATGCTTTCCGAAGATTCTCATGTGCCGGATGAAGAGCTTCTGCTCGCCTCCGACGGAGAACTCTCCCCGGAGCGTGCGGCCGAGGTCAGCGCGCACCTGGAGCGATGCTGGTCCTGCCGCGCGCGCCGGCAGGAGATCGGGCAGGCGGCCATCGATTTCGTGCGTCACTATCGCGAGAGCCGTGATCCGCTGCTTCCACCGGTTGCCGGACCGCGCGCGCGGCTCACAGCGCACCTGGCGCAGCTTGCCGCGCTTCCCGCGCCGTGGCGGACGCGATGGGCCGAATTTTTCGAAAAAAGACAGGTGGCGATCGGAATGGCGTGCGCGTTGGTTCTCGCGGCCGGGTTGTGGTACGGGCTTCCCGGGATCCCATCGAACTCCGGCATCCGCCCCGTGCCGCTTTCGCTCCCCGATCCAAACCTTACGCCGGGAGCGATCGCGTCGATCAGCCGCGAACAGGTCTGCCGCTCCGATCTGCCCAGGAACCGTCCGGTTTCCTCGTCGCTAAGGCATGAGGTTTTTGCGGAATACGGAATTCCGGCGGCGGAACCGAAAGCCTACGAAGTGGATTACCTGATCAGTCCGGCGCTGGGAGGCGCGGACGATATTCGCAATTTATGGCCGCAATCCTATTCCTCGGCGGTGTGGAACGCGCGGGTGAAGGACGCGCTCGAAGACCGGCTTCGCGACCTGGTTTGCGAAGGAAAGCTGGATCTGGTGACCGCTCAACACGACATCGCGGCGAACTGGATCGTGGCGTACATGAACTACTTTCACACGGACCGGCCGCTTGAAATGGAACGTTGAGCGGCGAGAAGCACGGGCGCCGATGGCTCTGCCATGAAAAAAGCGCTCCCGAGCCGAAGCAGGGGAGCGCGGAAGTTGCGACAAACGAAAAATCAGAAAACGAAGCGTGCCCCGACCTGAACCGCGCGAGGTCCGGCCGACCCGAAGGTCTGGCCCAAACGGGAGGTTGCCTGGCCAAATTCGCAGGAGATGTAGTTCCCGCCGGCCGGGACCCCCTGCGCGCAGACCGCGTTCGCATTGCTCGACACGTCCAACGACGTCGACGCGCCCGCCAGGTTCGAAATGTTGAAGGCGTTGAACATCTCGACAAACACGTTCAGCTTAAAACGCTCATGCAAGGTGATGGCCTTGGTGAGGCGGAAGTCCTGCGAGAGCGTCGGGAAGCCCATCGAATAGTTCTTCGGCAGGATGAGGTAATCCGCGATCGTAGCCCCTTCCGCGTTCTTCGTTCCAACGATGGTCGAGTTGTAACTGGAAACCGCCGCCGCCAGAGCCGACCGCGACTCGCCGGTGCTCAAACTTCCGATCGCGACGCCCGGCAGAGGCTCGCTGCTGCCTGAGGGAACCGTGCCCGGAAGGATCAGTCCGGCGGAGGTGCCGACGCTGGGCGTACCGGGCGTGGCGCTGATCATCGACGAGTTCATGCTGATGGTGAAGCCCCATGGCAAATTGTAGGTTCCGGCGATGGTCAGGTTCTGGTGCGCCAGGTACTGGCCGTAGCTCGAAGCAAGATTGGTAATGTTCCAGTAATCCGTGTCGAAGCTGGCGTGTTGAAACGCGTAGGCGACCGTGGCCTGGAAGTGATGCGAGAAACGCTTTTGCGCTTTCACCAGCAGGACCTCCTGGACTGCGCGCCCTTCGT
>JASHWA010000218.1 GCA_030044325.1 Bryobacteraceae bacterium | reverse complement strand
TCAATTGGGCGATGCCGGCGATATCGATGGTCCAGTTGGACGCATTCATTTCGACGCCGCGGTGGTTGTACCAGGCCCAGGGGCGCGCGATGAGAATGAATCCGGCGCCCGCGTCGCCGAATTCGCGCTGGAGATCGGCGCGCGCGTCGGCGGTGATGAGGTCGCCGGTGGTGGGGGAATCGCCGTAGTGCAGAATGCGAACCGTTCCGCCGTTGAGTAGCGCGGCGTAGAAGTGATCGAGCGCGTGAGCCGGGTCGGAAAGATTCGCCGGGGCTTTGGCTACGAGCTTTTTGATGTGGACTTCGATGGTTTCGGGTTCGGCGCCTTTGATGTTCGGGAGGGGGAGATCGAGAACCGCGGCGATATTGTGCGGGTCGAGGGATTGGTAGTTCTTGAGCGCGGGCGCGATCTGCGGGAGCAGGATCAGGGCGATGAAGGTCAGCACCGTGAGTGTTGTTTTAACGGGCATGCGCTCGCCGAATCCGCTTCAAAACTTGTTATAGATAAACGGCGTCGCGCCGGTCTGCGCGACGTACTGTAATCCGATCACCAGCATCGCCAGCGCCGCCGCCTGCGCGTAGAACGGCGCTTTCACGAACATCTGAAGACTGAAGTCGTACCATTTCTTGGGAACATAGTGCGCCAAAACTCCGATGGCGAAAATAAGTGCGAGCGGCGCGGAGAGGTTGGCCGCGGAAACGGTCAGCGATCCGATGCGCGAGAGAATCAGCAGCGCGTTGTCCACGCTCGATGCGCGGAAGAAGATCCAGGCGAAAGTCACGAAGTTGAAGGTTAAGAAGATCGCCGCGTAGCGCCAGAATCCGGCGACCTTTTGGGTTCCCATTTTCACCTGCCACAATCTGACGACGGCGAGGCCGAGCCCGTGCAATGCGCCCCAGATCACGAAGGTCCACGCCGCGCCGTGCCACAATCCGCCGATCACCATGGTGAAGAAGAGATTGAAATATGGCATGATTTTCGAGCGCTTGCCGGGCAGCGAAAAATACAGGTAATCGCGCAGCCAGTTGGACAGTGTGATGTGCCAGCGGCGCCAGAAATCGGCGACATTTTCGGCCGCGTAGGGTCGATTGAAATTCACCGGCAGGCGAATCCCGAGCAGGAGTGCGGAACCGATGGCTATGTCGGTATAGCCCGAAAAATCGTAATAAATTTGCAGCGCGTAAGCGTAGACGGCGATGAGCGTTTCCGTGCCGCTGTAGAGATTGGGGAAATCGAAGACGCGATTGACCAGCGTCGCGCCCAGAAAATCCGCGATCAGGAGTTTTTTCATCAATCCCATGCCGATGAGGAACAGGGCGCGTCCGCCGTCGGCGGCGTCGAGTTTCTTGGGTTTTTCAAACTGATCGATGAGCGACGAAACGCGCGTGATGGGACCGGCGAGCGTAGTGGGAAAAAAGGAAACAGCGGCGAGATGCGCGAGGTAGCTGCGCGTGCCCTTGGAATCGCGGCGATAAAGATCGATGGTGTACGTCAGCGCCTGGAAGACGTAAAACGACAGGCTGACCGGCAGCACGAAATTCCACGCGGGGGCGGGACGCCTGGTGATGGCCGACCAGTTCGCCAGAAAGAACGGCACATACTTGATCGAGGCGAGCAGGCCGACGTTCATGAGGATGCTCGCCGTGACCAGGATGCGGCGCACCAGCGGGTTTTTCGAATATTGCAGGCCGAGTCCGAAGACGTAATCGCAGCTGGAGACGGCGGGGATCAGCGCGAGATAAAAGAGGTCCCATTTGGCGTAGAAGAAGTAGTTGGCAAACAGGACCACGGCGAGCGTGAGCGTGCGGAATCGCGAGACAGGCCAGTACAGCGCGAAAACGGCGACCAGGAAGATGAAATACGCGGACGACGACAGCAGCAAACACCTAGTATACGGTTGGTGGTTGGCGGTTCGTAGTCGGTCGTCGCCGGTCGGTCGGCATACCACTCACCACGCACCACGAACTTCAGTACGTTTCGATCTTGCGCTTCTCCCGCGGCGCCTGCACGTAGGGAGAGGTGAGGCTCTCGTTGCCGTCTTTATCGATCGCCTTCACGCCGAACACGAGCTCATCGATCGAAACGCCGGGAAGCGTGTACTCGCTCACGTTGCCGACGTAGATTTCGCGCTCCCAATAGGGCGCAGTACTGCGGCGCATCATGATCACGTAGCCCGCGAGGTCCGGTTCGGGATTCTCCTGTTTCCATTTGAGCGCGGCGTCGTAACGGCTCTTGCCGCGCGTCAGCAGCAGGGTGGGAACCTTGCGGCCGTTGCGCTCGACCATCTCCGTGGTCAGCGGCGATTTGGGCGCCCAGGCGAGCGACGCGGCCACCGCGCCGTTCACTTTCGTCACGCTGGTGGTGTAGCCGGGCGAGGTATTGGCGAAACTATCGGTGGGCGAATGCTGGTTGGCGAAATTTTCCACGGGCGTCGAAAAACGCACCGCGGCGAAGCCTTCCTGATTGAACGGCGTATGATCGCCGCCGCGTCCGAAGCGATCGGCGCGGAACACGGGATCGACGGTCATCCCGGGAAAATAGCGCTCGGAAATTTCGCGCGCGTAACGCGCGATCTCGCGCGAGGGGGAATCGATGGGATCCTCGCTGAAAACGTTCACGCGCCGGTTTTCCGTGCGTCCGTCGCCCGCCACGTCGCTGCCGATGATGTCGTTGTTGAGCACCGCTTCGATCTTCTGATTGAGCGATCTGGCCTTTTCGGCGTACAGCGTCGAGCCGAGCAGGCCCTCCTCTTCGCCAGCGAAGGCGATGAACACCAGCGTTTTGTCGAACTGATACTGGCTCATCACGCGCGCCAGCTCCATCACGCAGGCGACGCCGCTGCCGTCGTCGGTGACGCCGGGTGCGTCGATGTTGGGATCGCGCTGAATGGGCGGTTCACCCGGCTGCGGCGGCGGCGAGCCCGCCGGACGCGCCAGATTGATGGAATCGTAGTGCCCGGTGATCAGCACGCGCTCGTCTTTGTCGGTGGTTCCGGGAAGCACCGCGACCACGTTGTACAGATCGACGTCGGAGGTGACGCGCGAGCCGCGAGAGGTGTCCTTTTTGAGGCGATACTGATCGAAGCTGACTTCCAGGCGCGGGCTGTAGCTGCGGAACTGGCCGTAAATCCATTTCCGCGCCGCGCCGATGCCGCGATGGGGATCGTCCTGCGAGGAAAAAATATTGCGCGTCCCGAATCCTTCGAGCCTCCTGAGCGTTTCGGTGATGCGCTCCTGGGAGACTTCAGAGACGATTTTCGATACCTGCGGATTTACGGCTTTGTACTGCGCCGTGGCGTTCCACGTGGTGAATAACGCAGCCAGGATCAGCGCGCGCATAGTGCCTTTCATAGAGTGAATGATAGACGCTTCGCGCACCCGAATGGTAACAGGCGAGCTATCTGGCGTGGTACGTTTTTGAAAACTTGTTGCGCGGGTTGAAGACGGTGAAGGTGCCGTTTTCGTCCGCGGAAACGTTTAACGGATAGCCGTTGCAGTGTTCGTCCAGGTTCGCGATCAGCGTGTCGGCGGTGTTGGCCTCCTTTTCGCCGGCGAAGGCGAAGTGGAGCTGCCACATGTCGGCCAGGCGGGGCGACGCGGCCAGGGTTTTCCATCCCGCGGGATCGGCGCCGGTGCGCGCGCCGTTGTTCAGAATCACCACGCGGGGCTGCATGGCATAGATCGCTTTTGAAGTTTCACCGCCATGACGCGACGCGAGCAGCAGATCGATTTTTCCGGCGCGGTTTTGCGGGCACAACAAGGCGATCTCTTTGCTCGGGGTCAGATCGCCGAAATCGGCGAAGCGGAATTTCCCATATTCGACGACCACGCCCGCGGACCGCGCTTCTTCCGGATTTTCATCGGAATGCGGGTCGAGGCCGGCGCAAAAGGGATTCGGATCGCCCGCCGTTTGGACGCGCGCGCCGCCTGCAGCGACTACGGTCACGTCGATTCCTTTGATGGGGATTTTGTCACCCGGTTTCACCAGCTCGCGATGCTGTTTCGCCAGGGCGGCTTCGTACGCTTTGTAGGTGCGCTGCTGCTTGCGGTCGGTGTCGGCGCTCGGCCCGGGATCGTAGAACGTGCCGACGGTGAAACGTTCCAGAAGATTGGGCACGCCGCCTTCGTTTTCGAGGTGATGATCGGTGATCAGCACCGCGTCGATGTGCTTGGCGTGGGCGCGTTTGGCTGCATCGAGAATCCGGTCCGCGTCGCGCCCGCTGAAGTCGGTGTAGCCCGCGTCAATGAGCAGGGCCTGGCCGGAAGGCGAAACGATCAGCGTCGCCTGGCCGCCTTCGGTATCGACGAAAACGATTTCGAGCTGCCGCGCCTGCGCGAGCATCGCGACGGCCAGAAAAAAAACTGCGCGCATGACTGGATGCTAGCAGACGCTGCGAATCTCGATCTCCCGCGCGTCGCCGTCGAGTGCGCGGACGCGGATCTCGGTGCGTTGGCGCGGCATGGAGTCAGGAAATCGTTCGCCCCACTCGATCAGCACGATCGAATCGCTCTCGAAAATCTCGTCGAGACCGAGCGTGGCGAGCTGGTCGGCGCGATCCAGGCGATACAGATCGACGTGATACACGTGACCGTATTCGTGAATCAGCGTGAACGTCGGGCTGGCGACTTCTTCCGGCGCCGCCGCGCCGAGCCCGCTGACGATTCCCTTGGCCAGCGTGGTTTTGCCCGCGCCCAGATTTCCGATCAACAGCACCACGCCGCGCGATGGAAGCTGGCGCGCGATGCGGCGGCCGAGTTCGATGGTTTCTTCCGCCGAGTGTGTTTCAAACACACTCACGAATCGCCCTCGGCAGATAGTGGAGCAGATCGGTCGCGAGCACGCAACGGTCGGTCAGCTCTTCGGCGGCCAGTTCACCGCAACGGCCGTGGAGGAACACCGCGGCGCGAACCGCGGTTTCGATCTCGTCTGGAAACTGCGCGGCCATTCCGGAAACCATCCCGGTGAGAATATCGCCCGACCCGCCCTTGGCCATCGCGGGGGAGCCGGTGGGATTGATGAACACGCGGCCGCCGGGAAATGCGATCAGGGTGCGATGGCCCTTGAGCACGACCGCGACGTTGCGCTCCTTTGCGAATCCGCGCGCGGTGGTCAAGCGATCCTCAACTTTCGCGCCGGTGAGCCGAGCCATTTCGCCGGGGTGCGGTGTCAGGATCGTCTGCGCACCGCGGCCTTTAAAATCTGTCCCGGCGATCGAGTTCAGGCCGTCGGCATCGATCACCATCGGCACGGTCACTTCCTTCATCAATCGCGCGAGCAGTTCGCGATGCGGGCCGAGTCCAGGGCCGACGGCGATGAGGGTCATGCCATCCAGGTTGAAATCGTCGAGCGGCATCGACATTAATTCGGGCGCCAGGCGCGAGGGATCGGAACAGGCGACGGTGACTAATCCAGCGCCGGATCGCGCCGCGGCGAGACCGGACATCGCTGCCGCTCCCATTTTTCCCGGCGCGCCACCGATCACCAGCACGTGCCCGAAATTCCCTTTGTGCGCGTCCGGCTTTCGCGGCGCGAACATTTTCGCGAAATCGCGCGCCTCGGACACGTACAGATCGGAGCGAATCAGCTCCGGCGGGCTTCCGATATCGGCGACGATCAATTGGCCCACCGCTTCGGCCGCGCCCGGCGCGAGGTAATGCTCGAGTTTGGGCGCAGTGAAAGTCACGGTGATGTTCGCGCGCACAGTTTCGCCTCCGCCGCCCAGACCGGAAGGAATATCGACCGCAATCTTCTTCGCGCCGGGAAAATCGCAATTGATTTTGCGGATCAGCGTCAGATACGGCTCGCGCGGCGGGCCTTTCAATCCGGTGCCGAGCAGCGCATCGACGATCAGCGTCGGCGAATCGATCGGTGTGTCATTGGGAGCGTCGGCGGAGATCACCTGGAGCGCCGCGACTTTCGTTCTTAGCAGCCGCGCGGCCACCAGTCCGTCGCCGCCGTTGTTTCCCTTGCCGCAAAACACGATCACGCGCTGCGCGGAAAGGGGCGAAAAGCGGTGCTCGATCGTATCGACCACCTGCGCGCCGGCGCGCTCCATCAAAGTTTCCTGGGGAATGCCGCGCTCGATGGTGAGCCGGTCGACTTCGCGCATCTGGTCGGCGGTGAGAACCGGGAGCACGCTTCTATTATC
>JASHWA010000217.1 GCA_030044325.1 Bryobacteraceae bacterium | reverse complement strand
GGCCAGCGGAACTCCGGAACGTAAGTTCCCGCCGGAAGCTCGATCCGCAGCGGATTCCCCGCGCCCTGCCCGGCATAATACAGCCCCAGCCGCTTGCGTACCTCGCCCGCTTTCACCCGGACCGTCGCATCGTCGCTCGGCTCGTAACTGGTCGACCGCCCGAACACGTCGATCCCGATCGTGCGTTCTTTTAACTGGTCGGCGCGGCCGGCAAGCGTGTGCTCCACCACGTAACGGAGGAAGTCCTGGCTTCGTTTGCTCGAATGGAACTCATGGCTGGCCAGGACCCGATTCAGCTCCTGGCGGACCAAATCCTCCGGTACACGATTCTTGTCGTGGGACGTCCCCGGAGCCGCGCCCTGGGCCACCCTTAAAACCCCCTCTTCAATTCGGTCTTGATTGTATCATCCTTGGCTCTTGGGAACTGGGCATTGGGAACTGGGCATTGGGTGGCGCACGGCGGCGCCCACTCCCCAGTTCCTTCAAAATAAATGCGTTCGATCCGGTTATGAACCGCGCATAACGCCCTCGACAACGGTTGCGAACTGGACACGCGCGTCCCTCCCGCTCCAGCATTGTCCAAGCCCGTGGCTTTTCTTCATGTCCAAGATGCTTCAAGAAATCAGGGATCAGCCCGAAGCGTTAACGCAAACATTGGATGACGGCGTCGGCAGCGCCGCCGAGCTGCGCGCCCACTTTGAAAAGCGCCGCCCGCGCCTGATCGTTCTCGTCGCCCGCGGCACCTCCGACAACGCCGCCCAGTTCGGCCGTTACCTCATCGAAATCACCACCCGGATCCCCGTTTCGCTCGCCGCGCCCTCCGTTCTCACGTTATATGGCTGCCCGGTCGACCTGCACGACGTCGTGGTCATCGGCATCTCCCAATCCGGCGAATCCACCGATACCAACGCCGTGCTCGAAGACTCCCGCCGCCGCGGAGCCGTCACCGTCGGCATCACCAACGACCCTGCCAGCGCCATGGCCGACGTTGTCGAATTCCCCGTCCTGATCCACGCCGGTGCCGAACGCAGTGTCGCCGCCACCAAAACTTACACCTGCCAGTTGCTCGCGCTCTACCTGATCGCCTACGCGCTCGGCGGCGCCATCGAGCTCGCCCATTTGCGCAAAATCCCCGATTGGGTTCGCGGCGTCTTGACTCTGGAAGAGGACATCGAAGCCCTGGTCGAGCGCTACTTCTTCATGTCCCGCGCCGTCACCGTCGGCCGCGGCCTCAACTACGCCAACGCGCTCGAATTCGGATTGAAGCTGATGGAGACCTGCTACGTGGTCGCCGAACGCTTTTCCGCCGCCGATCTCATGCACGGCCCCATCGCGCTGGTCGAACGCGCCTTCCCCGTATTCGTCTTCGCCCCCGCCGGCGTCACCTGGCCCTCCATCGCCGGCGTGCTCGACCGCCTCCAGGAACTGAAAGCCGAAACCCTCGTCATCACCGATCCGCGCAACGCTTCTGCGCGCGAAAAAGCCGCCCGCCTGATCGAAATTCCCGAATCGCCCGGTACCGGCGCGACTCCCGAGGATCTCTACACGCCCATCCCCTACATCATCCCGGCCCAGTTATTCGCCAGCCACCTGGCAGCGCTCAAAGGCCTGAACCCCGATCTCCCCCGCACGCTGCAAAAAATCACGAGGACCCTGTGACCCAGTTCCCACTGCCCACTCCCCACTCCCCCCTATGCAGCTAACCCCCCTCGACTGGCTCTGGATCGCCCTCTACTTCGCCATGAACGCCGCCGTCGGCTTCTACTACCGCGCCCGAGCCGGCAAGAGCGTCGACGAATTCTTCCTCTCCGGACGCAACGTGCCCTGGTGGCTCGCCGGAACCTCCATGGTCGCGACCACCTTCGCCGCCGACACCCCCCTCGCCGTCACCGGAATGGTCGCCCGCGGCGGAATCGCGGGCAACTGGCTGTGGTGGAGCTTCGTCGCCGGCGGAATGCTCACCGTTTTCTTCTACGCCCGGCTGTGGCGGCGAAGCGGCGTCATGACCGATATCGAATTCACCGAAATCCGCTATTCCGGAAAACCCGCCGCCTTCCTGCGCGGATTTCGCGCGCTCTATCTCGGCATCCCCATCAACTGCATCGTCCTCGGATGGGTCAACCTCGCCATGGTCAAGATCCTCACTCTCGCCCTCGGCGTCACGCGAGTCGAAGCGCTCGCCATCGTGCTCGGCTTGATCGCAGTCACCTCGCTCATCTCCACGCTCTCCGGACTGTGGGGCGTCCTGGTCACCGACGTCTTGCAATTCGTCATCAAAATGACCATGGTCATCGTGCTGGCCGTCGTCGCGGTCGACGCCGTCGGCGGAATGGCGGCGCTGAAATCCAAACTCCCTGGCGCGTCTCTGAACTTCTTCCCCGAGCGCGCCTCGCTCTTCATGCCGATGATGACCTTCTTCGTCTACATCTCCCTCAACTGGTGGGCCAGCTGGTATCCCGGCGCCGAACCCGGCGGCGGAGGCTACGTCGCCCAACGCATGTTTTCCGCCAAAGACGAAAAAAATTCCCTGCTCGCCACGCTGTGGTTCAACATCGCCAATTTCGCCCTGCGCCCCTGGCCCTGGATTCTCGTCGCGCTGGTCTCGCTGGTCGTGTTTCCTAACCTCCAGGACCCCGAATCCGGCTACGTCCGCGTGATGATCGCTTATCTCCCCCCGTATCTCCGCGGAATGATGCTCGCCGCCTTCGCCGCCGCCTACATGTCCACCATCGCCACCCAGCTCAACTGGGGCGCGAGCTACGTCGTCAACGATTTTTACCGCCGCTTCGTCCGCAAATCCGCCACGGACCGCCACTACGTCTGGATCTCCCGCTGGACCACTATTCTGCTCACCATCGTCTCCGCCGTCGTGACCTTCTATCTCGGCTCCATCAGCGGCGCATGGAAAATGCTGCTCGCCACCGGCGCCGGAACCGGATCGGTGCTGCTTCTGCGCTGGTATTGGTGGCGCATCAACGCCTGGAGCGAAATCTCCGCCATGATCGCCGCCGCGATCGTTTCGATCGCCCTCCAAACCGTCTGGCACATGGATACCGATAAGCCGCTCGATTTCGCCTGGATCATGATCCTCACCGTTTCGATCACCACCGCGGTGTGGCTCGCCGTCACGCTCCTCACCCGGCCAGAAAGTAAGGAAACGCTGGTGAGTTTCTATCGCCGCGTGCGCCCCGGCCGCGCCGGTTGGAAGCCCGTCAGCGCCATGGCTCCCGATGTAACCGGCGCCGGCGCCACCTGGTCCGATGCGCTCGATTGGATTTGCGGATGCGCGCTGATCTACGGCGCACTCTTCGGAGTCGGCAAAATCCTGCTGGGCGAAATCGGGCTCGGCCTCGCGCTTCTTGCAATGGGTACCGCCGCCGGCGCCGTGATCTGGTTCGACCTGTCGCGCCGCGGATGGGAATCGGTGAGCCAATGAAACTTTTTTGGCTCCTCGCGGCATCTCCTGCATTCGGAGCTTTCATGCCGATGCCCGCCTCCGTCGCTCCCGGCTCCGGCGCGATGCCCATCGACGCCACCTTCGCCGTCGAATCGCGCGGCTTTTCCGACGCCCGCCTGGATCGCGCCATGCACCGGCTGGTTGAAAGAATCTCGCGCCAGACCGGAATCGAAATTCACGGCGGCAAAACCGTACTGTGGATCGAATGCGGCGCTGCCGGCCCGCCGTATCCCGCGCTCGACGAAGACGAATCGTACCGGTTGGAAATCACGCCGTCGGGCGCCACGATTCGCTCCGCGACCGTCACCGGCGCGATCCGCGGAATGGAAACCTTCGTCCAATCGATCGATCCGGGCGCCAACGGCTTCGAAGCCCCCTCGGTTCGCATCGAGGACCACCCCCGCTTCGCCTGGCGCGGCCTCATGCTCGACGTCTCGCGCCACTGGATGCCCGTCCCCGTGATTCTGCGCAATCTCGACGCCATGGCCGCCGTCAAACTCAACGTCTTTCACTGGCATCTTTCCGACGATCAGGGCTTCCGCGTCGAAAGCAAGCGCTTTCCGAAGTTGCAGCAGCTCGGCTCGGACGGTCATTTTTATACGCAGGCACAAGTGCGCAGCGTCGTCGAATACGCTCGCGACCGCGGAATCCGCGTTATCCCCGAATTCGATATGCCCGGCCACACCACCAGTTGGTTCGTCGGCTATCCCGGGCTCGCCAGCGCTCCCGGCCCCTATGAGATCGAACGCAAATGGGGAATTTTTCAGCCCGCAATGGACCCCTCGCGCGATGAAACTTACAAATTTTTGGACGAGTTCATCGCCGAAATGGCCGCCCTGTTCCCCGATCCGTACTTCCACATCGGCGGCGATGAAGTCGACCCCGCGCAATGGAGCCAGTCCAAATCCATTCAGGCCTGGGCCGCGCGCAACGGCTTCAAGGACGCGCACGCCATTCAGGGCTATTTCAATCGCACGATCGAAAAAATCCTCGCCCGTCACGGCAAAACCATGATCGGCTGGGATGAGGTGTTCGACACCACCCTGGGACATGACACCATCATGCAGTCCTGGCGCGGCCAGGCTTCGCTCGCCGATGCCGCGCGCGCCGGATTCCGTGGCCTGCTCTCGTTCGGCTATTATCTCGATCATCTTCAGCCCGCAAGCGTCCATTACGCAGTCGACCCCCTCAGCGGCGCAGCCGCCGGCTTGAATGACGAACAGAAAGCCCGCATTCTCGGCGGCGAAGCCTGCATGTGGTCGGAATATGTGGACGCCGAAACCGTCGATTCGCGCATCTGGCCGAGATTGGCCGCCATCGCCGAGCGCTTTTGGTCGCCCGCATCCCTCACCGATATCGATTCGATGTACGCGCGAATGGAGCCCGTGAGCCGCCTGCTCGATTGGGTCGGATTGGAGCATCGCTCCAATTACCAGCCGATGCTCGAACGCCTCGCGGGCGAAAAATCGGCCGGTCCCCTGCGCGTCTTGGCCGATGCGTCGGAAGCCTTAGGCATCGACGCCCGCCGCGATGCGCGCCCGTATTCGAGCCTGGTTCCGCTGAACCGTTTTGTCGATGCCGCGCGCCCCGAAAGCGCGACCGTCCGCCGCCTGGAGCTCGACGCGCGCAACCTCGCCAGCGATCCCGCCGCCCCAGCCGAGCTCAATGCAGCCTTCACGCTGTGGGCCGCCAACGATGCGCGCCTGCACCCAACCGGAGAAATCGCCGAATTATCGAAAAATCTATCGATTGTGGGATCGATCGGCCTACAGACTTTGGAATATCTGCGTACTGGACAGCCAGCGCCGGAAAATTGGATCGCGCAGCAGACCGAAGCGCTGCGCGAAATAGAAAAACCCTCGGCGGAAGTGACCCTCGCCGCAGTCCGGCCGGTCCGGCTGCTCGTCGAAGCCCTCGCTCGAGCGCGCACGAATGGACGGAACAAATGAGGCCCGCGAGCCGCGCTTGCAATGGCGCGGGTTTACCGGTTTCCACACGGCCGCGTCAGCCGGCGGAGCCAATAAACGATTGAAATCAAGAATGTTCGGTAATGTAATGAACCTGGACGTAACGCACAGAGCAACCGTTGTGAACTGGACAAGAGAGCCGTGGACGATCGAGCATTAGCAAAAGCGAAATCGAAAGGGACCTATATGAAATTGAGCGAATCGCGAAGAATTTCTTGGGCGGGGATTATGATGCTGGCCCTGGTGCTGGCCATACTGTTCGCTCCGCAGGCCGCGCGCGCCCAGCAAGCCACCGGAGCCATCACCGGCAGCGTCACCGATCCGTCCGGCGCCGCCGTGGCCGCCGCGAACGTGACCGTTACCGATATGGATCGCGGCACCACTCTCAAAACCCAGACCAATACTCAAGGTGTCTACAACTTCCCGCGCCTGCCCATCGGAAAGTACGAGATACGCGTCGAGGCGAACGGATTTGAGGCCGCCGTGCGCCCCAACATCGCGCTCAATCTCAATCAGACCGCCACCATCGATTTCGCCATGGTGATCGGCCAGGTCTCGCAAACCATGCAGGTCACCGAAGCCGCGCCCCTGCTGCAAACCGAAACCACCGATGTCGCCAGCGTGATGGAGGCCTCGGCCATCGCCAACCTGCCGCTTGAGACGCGCAACTACAATCAGCTCACCTTGCTCGTGCCCGGCTCGGTCACCATCAGCCCGGCATCCTTTAATACCGGACTCAAAACCTTCAACGCCGCGCGCCCCAATTTGAACGGAAATCGCGAGCAGGCGAACTATTATCTGCTCGACGGCATGGAGAATACCGAATTTGTCGACAATAACGTGGCCTATTCGCCCAGCGTGGACGCCATCCAGGAATTCAACGTGATCACCAACAACCCCAGCGCCGAGTTCGGGCAATTCCTGGGCGGCGTGATCAACGTGAGCCTCAAATCGGGCACCAATCAATATCACGGCAGCGCGTTCGAATACCTGCGCAACGATTTCTTCAACGCCAACGAATGGTCCAATAATTTTAACGGCCTGCCCACGCCGCGCGAGCGCTGGAATGAATACGGCGCAACCGTGGGCGGTCCCATCAAGCGCAACAAACTCTTCTTTTTCGCCGATTACCAGGGCTCGCGCTTCGATCTCCCCGCGACGGTTACCGCCATGACCACCCTCACCGCCGCGGAAAAAACCGGCAATCTGACCGATCTCGGCGTCCAACTGTATTACCCCGGCGCGGTGAACGCCCAGGGGCAGCGCATTCCCATGCCGTCGAATTTGACCCAGGCGGCGATCTGCGGCGCGGGACAGACCATGGGCGTCAATCCGTGCATCTCCGGAATCAGCGCCACGGCCCTCAAGATCGCAGCCCTGCTCCCGTCCGCCAATCTCCCCGGCCAGGCCGGCGGGACCATCAATAATTTGAGCAACGTCGTCCAGAATTATATTCACGGAAATCAGGGCGACGCGAAACTGGACTATTCGCCGGATGATCGCGATCACATCTTTGCGCGTTATTCCCAGCAGAATATCCAGAATCCCATCGTCAACAGCCAGGCCCTGCTCTATAGCGGCAGCGGTGACAATGAATTTCCGCTGCAACAGGCCGTCCTCGACTGGACGCGCACCTTCAGCCCGACCTTGGTCAACGATGCGCGCACCGGCATGAACTATTTTCCGGCCGAGGGCAACGTGCAGTCGCTGACCACCACCGCCGGCGCCAACGTGATTCCCGGACAGCCGACCCAGTACCTGCCGGGATTGTCGTTCGCCAACACCGCGCTCGGCGGATCCCTGAACGGACCGTTCGCCTACGGCACCACGGATTCGCCCGAAATCTTCCATCAGACTTCCATCCAGTGGTCCGACACCGCCATCTGGACCAAGAACGATCACACCATCCGTTTCGGATTCTCGGCCAACCGTTATCGCAACAACTACGTTCCCTCCACCACCAGCGACGGCGCTGCCGGACAGATCAGCTTCAGCGGAACCTACACCGGAAATTC
>JASHWA010000216.1 GCA_030044325.1 Bryobacteraceae bacterium | reverse complement strand
CCGCCGATGCCGAACATCGCCGTGATCGAGAACAGGTACAGCAGCGCGATGCGCTTGTGATCGGTGGTGAACAGCCAGGATTTCCAGCCGTAATCCACGTTCAGGTAGTTCACCGCCTCGATCTGCGGGCGCGGGAGAGTAGTGCTCATTGTTTTGCTCCCTGTTTTTGAGGCGCGGCGCGCGGCGGATTCACGCCCGCCGCGGGCTGCGACTCGGAGAGGCTCTTGATGTACACCATCAGGTCGAGCAGCTCTTCCTCGTTGATCTGATTTTCGAAAACCGGCATCACGTTGGCGCGATAACCCTTCACCAGCCGCTGGTTGGGATTGAGAATCGCGGTGCGCAGAAAGCCTTCGTCCGCCATCGCCGTCTGGCCGTTTTCGAGCTGCACCGGATGGCCGAAAAGATTCGCGAGCGACGGGCTCGGGGTGGTCTGGAGCGTGTGGCAGCTCGCGCAGCCGTACTTGGCGAACAGTTTTGCTCCGCGCTGCGCCATGGTGTCGCCCACCAAACCGGCTGCGACCCAGTTCTGATACGCCGCCCGGTCCATCACGTCCACCCATCCGATCATGCGCGAATGATTGGTGCCGCAGTATTCCGCGCAAAAGATGTGATAGCGGCCGGGCTCGGATGGCTCGAACCAATAGGTCTGATAGCTGCCCGGAACCACGTCGTGCTTCAGGCGGAACGCGGGAATATAGAAGCTGTGGATCACGTCTTCGTTCGCCAGGATCAGCTTCACCGGCTGGCCGACGGGCACGTGCAGCTCGTCGATTTCGCGCTGGCCGTCGGGATACTGGATTTTCCACATCCACTGCTTGCCCACCACGTACACGTCCATCGCGTCCTTGGGCGGCGTGTAATTTTCGAAATACAGGCGCGTCCCCCAGGCGAACATCACCAGCATCACCAGGAACGGAAGCACGCTCCAGATGGTTTCGACCATGACCGAGCCGTGATTGGGAGCGGGGATCTCGTCCGGGTCGCGGCGCCGGTACTTGATCGCGAATATGGCGACGGCAAGGAAAATCCCCACCGTCATGATTCCGCACACCACCAGCAGGAAAATGTACAACGCGTCCACCTGGCTGGCGCCGGTCGAAGCTTGCGGGGGAAACATCAGGCTGCTCCCTTGTGCGGCTGGTGCCGCATCAGAATGAACAGCAATCCCGCCAGGCACAGCACGGTGATCCCGCCCCCGGCGCGCAGAAGGTTCATGACCACCAAACCGTATTTCCCGCTCGTCGGATCGTAGTGATAGCAGAACAGCAGGATCTGATCGACCGGCGAGGAAATCTGCCCGTCGGACGCTTCGGTCAATCCCAGGCGCACATCGCGCGCCGGATATTCGACGCCGTAGAAATAGCGCGACACGCGCCCTTCCGGCGTCAGAATCATGATTCCGCTCGCGTGCGCGTACTGATTCGACAGGGAATCGTAGGCGTAGTGGAATCCCACCGCGTCTGCGAGCATGCGGCTCGACGCTTGCTGCCCGGTGAGGAAATGCCAGCCGTTTTCCGATCCGGGATGGCCGTATTGCTCGAGAATCATTTTCTTTTTTTCGCGCGCCATCTCCGGCGTCTCGCGCGGATCGAAGCTCACCGCAACCACGTCGAACTCCTGGCCCGCGGTCATGTTGATCAGCTTCGCGCTGCGCACGACTCCGTTCAGCACCAGGTTGCACAGCGAAGGGCACTGGTAGTACACCAGCGCGAGAATCACGGGTTTTCCCAGGTACTGGCTCAGCGTGACCTGCTTGCCGCTTTCATCGAGGAACGGCACGCTCACGGGAACCTGCGCGTTCATTTTCTGATCGATGCCGACGTTTTTCAGAATGGCCGGCTTCTGCGCATAAATGAGCCGCGAATCGACGCAAATCAACGCGAACAAAGCCATGCACGTCAATTTGCGTCGATGCGCGGCTGATTTTTTCATTTTGTGGGAAATCCTTTCTGGAGCTCCAGCTCCATCGCCTTGTCGATGGGAATGCGCACGGTTCCCTGCTCTTTGTCCGTCCACCCATAGGTGTCGAGAATCCGGTTTTCATACGAGCGCAGCTCGCCGAGTTCCTCCGTCGAGTTCGGGTCGAGCCGCGGCTTGGGCGGAATCTGCTGCTGCTCGTTGGTCGCCAGAGGATTCACCGGGCCGGTGCGCAAGGGATGATCGGCGAGGTACCAGAAAATCCCGTAGACGATCATCACGCAAATCGCCGCGCCCACGGCCAGTCCCAACATTGTCAGGACGATGGTGCGGATGGGCGCGTCGCGCTCCTCATGTCCCGTAACTGCGTGTCCGGTTGCCATCAGAATGCCACCGTTTCCCGCGGCGCGCCTTGCAACCGCTCATCGCGCAGCGGCAGCAGCGGCCGCGACCGCAACTGCCAGAAAAACCCCGCCAGCCACAACCCGCCGACCGCCACCGGCATCACGAAGTCCAGCCAGTGCACCACCAGCTTCTGCTCGTAAAACGACGGCTCCACGATCCAGTACACGTCCACGATGCGGATCACCAGCATCAGGCAGCACACCGCCAGCAGGCGCTGCGCGTTGCGCTTCACCCCGCGCATCAGCAACAGCACGAACGGCGTCGCGAAGTTGAACACCACGATCGTCAGCGCCACCCAGCCCCATCCCCCGCGAAACCGGCGCAGGTACCAGGGATTCTCGTCCGGCAGATTCCCGGCCCAGATAATCAGAAATTGCGAAAACGAAAGGTACGCCCACAGCACCATGAATGCGAACATCATGTTGCCCAGGTCGTGCAGGTGCTGCTTGGTCAGATAGCGGCTGAACGGCTCGCGCGTGCCCAGCACGATCACCAGCGCGATGGTGAAAGCGAATGACTCGAGTACTTGCCCGATCAGGAACATGGCGCCGTACACGGTCGAAAACCAGTGCGGCTCGAGAGCCATGATCCAGTCGAAGAATGCGAAGGTGGTCACGAAAGTGAACAACACCAGGCCCGGCGCGCTCGCGCCGCGCATTTTGCCGATGAGCGAGGCGTCGCCGGTCCGATCCTGCTCGCCCGACCACCGGCTCAGCCGCCAGGCGTAGAAGCCCCAGACGAGGAAATAAAGAACGGTCCGCGCAATCATGAAAGGCGCGTTCAGATATGCGGCCTTGCCTTGAATGATCGGATCGTGCAAGGCCTCCGGACGGTCCCAGGAATACAGCACCGGAAGGCTCACCAGCACGGGGATGAAGAGCACGAGCATCAACGGCACCATGCGCGCGCCGGCCTCGCACATGCGCCGGATCATCATGCCCCATTTCCCGCCGACGGTGTGATGCAGCAGGAGAATTGCCAGGCAGCCCAGGCCCATCCCGGTCCAGAACAGGAAGGCGAACAGATACGAGCGCAGAAATTGCGTCCAGCCGTTGAGCAGGTATCCGGCGATGGCCAGCAGCACGCCCGCGATTCCCGCCATCAGCGCCCAGCGCTGCCATTGCCCGAGTTGCGTATCGACCGGGTCCGCCGCCGTCATTTCCTCAGCTCCAGTTCCTCGGGATTGACCGTATCCACCGCGACCGGCGAAACGGGATTCTTGTCCAGCTCGCCGCGCAGATCGGGCGGAACGTCGTTGATCGTCGCCGTTTCGCTGAATTGCAGCACGCGAATGTAGGCCGCGATGCGCCAGCGATCGTCGGCCGGCACGCGCGACGCGTAGCTCGGCATGGCGCCGAAGCCGTTGGTCATCACGTCAAAAAAATGACCCACCGGCGCCTTAATGAGCCGCTCGATGCGATACGAGGGTGGTTGCCGGAATCCGCGCTTCACCGCCATCCCCTCGCCGTCGCCGACCCGGCTGTGGCACGGCGCGCAATAAATGTTGAAGCGGTCCTGCCCGCGCTCGAGATCGGCGCGCGTGATCGGAAATGGAAAATAATCGATCAACTGGTCGTTGACCTTGCCCGTGTACAGCGCCGCGTTGATTTTCAAATGCCCGTGCGCCACCGTCCCTGGAATTTCCGGGCGCGCCGAGCGGCCGTCCGGGAAAAAATCGGACGACGACAGCGGGTCGTAGCGCGGCGTCATCTGCATGTCGCGCCGGCAGCCGGAGAGCAGGACGAGCAGGCACACAGCCACGCAAGCGCGCGCCCCTTCATGGCGCGGAGATCCGCTCACCGTGGACCTATTTCTCAACTTCCATCACCTCCAGCGGATTCAGCCCCTCCAGAAATTCGCGCGTCGCCTCCCGGTCAAAGCGCGGATCGCGAGCCTCGATGCATAGGAAAAACCGGTCGATCGAGGCCCTCTCGAACTCCTTCACGTTGAACACCGGATGATACGGCTGCGGCATGCCGTTCAGCATCAGCATTCCGATCAGCGCCGTCAGGCACGCAATCAGCACCATCGATTCGAAAGTGATGGGAATATACGCCGGCCAGCTATTGAGCGGCCTGCCCGCGACGTTGTGCGGATAGGCCACTACCGTCATCCACCAGCACAGCATGAATCCGCCCGTGGCTCCCAGCAGACCCGCGACGAACACCAGCTTCTCGACGGTGGTCTTGCCAAGAGCGACGGCTTCCGCCAGGCCCTCGATGGGCATCGGCGTGTACGCGTCCATGCGCCGGAAGCCTTCCTCGCGCGCGCGTTCGGCCGCCGCAAGCAGGCCCTCGGCCGTATCGAATTCGGCCAGCAAGCCGTACAGATCCGCGATTTCTCCCGCGTCTCTATTCTGCGGGTGCATGCACCGCCTCTTTCTCGTGCACCACTTCGCGCATCTCGAAGATCGAAATGGCCGGGATGCCCCGGATGAACAGAAACATCAGGCACAGAAATACGCCCAGCGTGCCGGCGAACGTCGCCCAATCCCACATCGTCGGGTAATACATGCCCCAGCTCGACGGGACGAAATCGCGCGTCAGGCTGGTGACCACGATCACGAAACGCTCCAGCCACATCCCCACGTTCACCACCAGCGAAATCAGAAAAACGGCCCAGGTATGCAGGCGAACTCTGCGCGACCACAGCATCTGCGGAATCGCGATATTGCAGGTGATCAGCAGCCAGTACGTCCACCAGTACGTCCCCGCCTGCGGAAAGATGCGGTTGTAAAACGCGTAGCTTTCGTAGGTGTTCTGCGAGTACCACGCGATGAACGCCTCCATCGCGTAACCGTAAGCCACGATCAGCCCCGTCCCGAGCATCACCTTGGCCATGCACTCGATATGCCGCGTGGTGATCAGGTCTTCCAGGTGAAACCAGCGCCGCACCGGGATCGCCAGCGTCAGCACCATGGCGAATCCCGAATAGATCGCGCCCGCGACGAAATACGGCGGGAAAATGGTGGTGTGCCACCCCGGAAGAATGGCCACGGCGAAGTCGAAGCTCACCACCGAATGCACCGAAACCACCAGCGGCGTCGATAATCCGGCCAGCAGCAGGTACGCCTTCTGGTAACGCGCCCAATGCTTGGCCGACCCGCGCCAGCCCATCGCCAGCATTCCGTAAAGTTTGCCCACCCGCGTGTTCGCCCGCAGGTCGCGCATCGTGGCGAAATCCGGAATCAGGCCGGTGAACCAGAAAATGAAGGAAACCGTTCCGTACGTCGATACCGCGAACACGTCCCAGATCAGCGGCGAGCGCGGCTGCGGCCACAGCCACATCTGATTGGGATACGGAAGCAGCCAGTAAAACAGCCAGGGACGCCCTAAATGCAGAATCGGAAACATGGCCGCGCACGCCACCGCGAACAGCGTCATCGCTTCGGAAAATCGATTGATCGAGGTGCGCCAGTCTTGCTTTAAAAGAAGCAGAATGGCGGAGATCAGCGTCCCCGCATGGCCGATTCCGATCCACCACACGAAATTGACGATGGCGAATCCCCAGGCGATGGGGATCACGATGCCCCAGATGCCCACACCGCGATAGAACAGCCACGTCACCGCGCCCAGGAAAATGTTCACGAACACGAAGGCGATCCCGAAGCCGACGAACATCTGAATCGGCGTGCGGCTGAACGGCCGGTACACCACCCCGCTGATTTTTTGCGTGACCGTGTCGAAGTTGTGCCCCGGCCCGAGCACCTCATCCGGCCCCGGATCGATCACGGTTGTCTGTTCAAGCTCGTCCGCCACAGGTTCTCTCCAGCCCTCACACCTTCGAAAGTTCCGGATTCGGATTGGTCAGCCGCGCCAGATAGGTCGTCCGCGGCCGCGTGTCGAGATCCTCCAGCAGCCCGTACATGCGATGCTGCGCCTTCAGTTTCGCCACTTCGCTCGCGGGATCGTTCACATCCCCGAACACGATCGCGCGGGTGGGGCAGGCCTGCGCGCACGCCGGCACGATCTCGCCGTCTTTGACCGGCCGGTTTTCGCGATCCGCGTCGATCTTCACCCGGTTGATGCGCTGCACGCAGTAGCTGCACTTTTCCATCACCCCGCGGCTGCGCACGGTCACCTCGGGATTCCGAACCCCGTACAGGCTCTCCGTATACCAGTCCGAATACAGCAGGAAGTTGAACCGCCGCACCTTGTAGGGACAGTTGTTGGAGCAGTAGCGCGTCCCCACGCAGCGGTTGTAGACCATCTCGTTCAGCCCCTCGGTGCTGTGCACCGTCGCCGCCACCGGGCACACCAGCTCGCACAGCGCGTTTTCGCAATGCATGCACGGCACCGGCTGGAAATACGTCGCCGAAGGATCGTAGTCCTCGCCTTCGTAATAGCGGTCCACGCGAATCCAGTGCATGTGCCGGCCCAGCGCGACCTGGTCTTTTCCCACCACCGCGATATTGTTTTCCGCCACGCAGGCGACCACGCAGCTCTGGCATCCCACGCACGCCGTCAGATCGATCGACATTCCCCACTTGTGCCCCTTGTACGGCCACAACGGAAACATGGTATGGTCGTCCGGAACGATTTCGTCCTCCGGCCGCGCGAACTGGGGGTGCTGCTGATATTCGTCGAGCGTTCCCACCCGGAACGGATGCCGCTCCTCCATCGTCTGCGTATGCTGCGTGGTGGCGAACTTGAATCCGCCCAGCTCGCCCTCCGGCTTGATCGAAGGCAGACTCCCGATGCTCTTGAAATCCGCCGCCGGCGCGAGCCACATGGCGTTCGATCCGCGCAGCGCGTAGACGTTGAACCCGATCCCCGTTCCCACTCGGCCCGCGCGCGTGCGCCCATAGCCGAACTGCAGCGTGATCGAATCCTCGGCATGCCCCGGCAACACCCACACGGGCCCGCGAATCGTGCGCCCTTCCGACGCGATCTCCACGATACTGCCCGTCCACACGTTGTTCTTGCGCGCGGTGTTGGGCGAAATCCACACCGCGTTGTCCCACGTCATGGTATTCAGCGGTTTGGGCATTTCCTGCAGCCAGCCGTTGTTCGAATACCTTCCGTCGCTCACTCCCGCATCCGGGCGGAAGACGACTTCGATTCCGGACATCGGCTGCGCGGCCTCTCCGGGAACCTTGGCCGCCGGAGGCGTCACCTCCGGAAACGCGGTCGAGGCGATGACGCCGTCGTTGAGCGAAGTTTCCCAGAAATCCTCGAAATCGTTGCCCTGGTGCTGCCTCTGCCAGTAATTCTTCACCGTTTGAAGCGGCGTTTCCGTGGCGCGGTTCAGTAGCACACAAAAAATCTCATGCAGCGTCTTTCCGCCGTACAGCGGCGCGATCAACGGCTGCAC
>JASHWA010000215.1 GCA_030044325.1 Bryobacteraceae bacterium | reverse complement strand
AATGCTCCAGCGTGCGGGTGAAATCGACCAGCGCGGCCTTGGTGTCCTCCAGATAGCGGACGGCGCGGTCGCGTTCAGCGGGGCTCATGCGATCGATTGTATTCGATCGGAGCATTAAACTCCATGGCCGATTCTGCCGATGATTCCTTGAGAGGAGGGCTATTCCCCGTCATGGCCACTTTCGCGCCTGTGCGGTCGGCGTTTAATCCGGCCATCCCGCAGAATTTCGCGGAACTGGGCGTTCCGCAATCGCTGGTGCTCGATCTGATGCTGCGGCGTATGCTGATCGAGGGCTACTGCAGCCTGCAAGGGCTGGGCCGCTCCCTGCGCCTGTCGATCCCGATTGTCGATGCGGTGTTCAAGCATATGCGCGCCCAGCAGTTGATTGAAGTGAAGGGCATGAGCGGCAACGACTACAATTTCACGCTTTCCGCCGGCGGAAAACAGCTTGCCGGCGAGCGCTTCGAAATCTCCCAATACGCCGGCGCCTGCCCCGTTTCGCTCAAGGAATACCACGCCGCGACCAAAGTTCAGGCCGCGAAAGTTCACGTGGACCGCGCCTCGCTGCGCCAGGCGTTTTCGGACCTGGTGGTGGGCGACCGGATGCTCGATCAGCTCGGGCCCGCGATCATTTCGCAGAGCTCGATTTTCGTTTATGGGCCGACCGGCAACGGAAAAACCAGCCTCGCCGAGCGCATGCTGCGCGTCTACCACGATGCGGTGCTGATCCCGTACGCCGTGGAAGTCGATAACCAGGTGATCAGCTTGTACGACCCGGTGGTGCACAGTCCGCTCGAAAACGACGAACACGATCTCGATCCGCGCTGGATTTTATGCAAGCGCCCGTGCATCGTCGTCGGCGGCGAGCTGATTCCCAGCATGCTCGAAATGCGGCTGGACGAAGCTTCCGGAATTTATGCCGCGCCCTTGCAGATGAAGGCGAACAACGGGATTCTGATCATCGACGACTTCGGGCGCCAGCTCATGAGCCCGCGCGACCTGTTGAATCGCTGGATCGTGCCCTTGGATCGCCGCGTCGACTATTTAACGCTGCGCTACGGCGTCAAGTTCCAGATTCCGTTCGAGACAATGGTCGTGTTTTCCACCAACCTCGAGCCCAGCGATCTCGCCGACGAAGCGTTCCTGCGCCGCATTCACAACAAGATCTATGTGGAAGCCGTGGACGCGCCGGCCTTCGACCAGATTTTTTCGAGAGTCGTGCAGGCGCGCAATATTCAAGCCGAGCCCGACAGCGCCGAATACCTTCGCAAGCTGTGCCTGCGGGAAGGCCGCACCGAATTGCGCGCGTGCTATCCGGCGGATATCTGCAACATTCTCTCGGCGATCGGCCGCTACGAAGGCCGCGGTCCGATTATGACCAAGGGCGAAATGGAGCGCGCGGCGTCGTTGTATTTCGCCAAAGGTTAGCCGCGAATCAACGCGAATAAACGCAAATCTATTCTGAATTCGCGTTCATTTGCGGCCATTATAAAGCGCGCAGCGCGAGATTTACTCCGATCATCACCACCGACGCCGCCGGAATCACCAACAGCGCGGTTTTCAGGCGCTTCGGATCGCCGCCCGCGATCGAGCCGATCACGCGCGAGCTGATCGCCAGTCCCAGCCAGCCGGAGCTGATCGCGATGCCCTGCGCGGTCGCGGTCATCGTCGCGAAACGGTCGGCGACCATGGCCAGCACGGTCGGAAATACCGGCGCCATCGCCACTCCCGCGAGAAATACCGCGATTCCCGCGAAGCGGGTGGTGCGCAGCATCCAGAACGTGGTGATCGCCATCAGAATCGAGGCCGCGAGCGTGACCGTCTGCGCAGGAACCGTGCGCAGAATCTGTGAAACCACCACGCGGCCGAGCAGCAATCCCAGCGCGAAGCCGAGGGAAAGAATGTTCAGCGCCTTCGCTTCCGCCACGCCCTGCGCGATCAGGTGCTGCGCGAGCCAGTTCCACACGCCCACCTCGCAGGCGAGGTATAAAAACAGCATCAGCGCGAGAAGAAACAGCGCCGGTTTCCCCAGGGACGGGCCGATATCGGAAAACACGAAGCTCTGCGCGCCGCCCGGCGCGGGCATCGGCGTAGCGATGTGGATGGCCAGCGTGACCGCCGCGAGCGTCGCCACCAGGTAGCACAGCCGCACCGAATTCCGCCCGAGCAGGTTCGCGGAGATGAACGGCGTCGCGAGGCCCCCCAGTCCGAAAAACAGGTTCAAGAAATTCAGCGTGGTCGCGCGGCTCGATTCGGCGACGTCGCTTGCGAGCGCGTTGGCGCCGGTCACGATGATTCCGCCGCCCAATCCCAGCAGGAACAGATAAAACACGATGCTTCCGAATCCGCCCGATTTCGGCAGCAGAAACAGCGCGATGGTCACCAGCGCCAGGCCGAGCACCAGCCCGGCTTTTTTGCCCTCGTTATCGATCAGCGGCCCGACTCCCACCGAAGCGATGATCAGCCCCAGCGCCTGCATCGACGCGATCGCGCCATTTTGTTTCGGCGTCAGATGGAATCTCAGCGAGAGATCCGGCAGGATGGTGCCCAGCATCGCGGCGATCATGCCGTAAACGAAAATCGCCAGAATGGCTGCCAGAATCAGCATAGACGCATGATCTTATCACGCATTCCCTGCATATGACGGGTATATGCCCCGCTTACCTCGCGAGTCGGTAACAGCGGCACGCGATTTTCAGGTGTTTTAGTCGGAAACGTTCCGCGCGATTCGTTCCATCTTGTAAGCGGGGGCATTGAGCGCGCAGGAGTGCAGGCGCGCACGGCCCGCCAAAAGGAGGAGAACACATGAGAAAGATCGCATTGCTTGCTTTGATGGCCCTGGCCGGGCTGTCGCTCGCGTCCGGGGTGCGAGCCGGTTATCCGTGCGCGCCCGTGGCCGCTTCCGACGTTCCGCCGCCGGATTGCGCGCCCGACTGCATGATGGCGAACTGACCATCGGCAACGGGAGTAGAATGATGCGATGGACCCGCGTCTCATCGCGACCATTGTATGCGCGGCCGCCGAGCTGTTCGCATTCTGGCGCCTGCTTGCCATTCGGGCGCATCGCATCTATCCCTGGTTCGTAATTTATCTCTTGGCGGGGTTCCTGCAATCCTTTATCTGGCTCGCGGGACCGCCGAGATCGCAGGCTTACGTCCGCGCCTACGGCTGGACGATGCCGTTCATCCTCGCGCTTCAGGCCGTGGTGGTGCTCGAATTGTGGCGCGCGCTCATGTCGTGCTATCGCGGCATTCACCGGATTTCGCACTGGCTCGGCGCGGTGGTCCTGCTGGTGGGCGCCTCTCTCGCATTTTCCACCGGCTTCGATCATTTGCAGATGCACGGCCAGCCCTTGCGCCTGGTCGCTTTTCACTGGCTGATCTGGGCCGCGCGCTACACGGGAACCATCCTGTGCGTCGTCAGCGCCCTGCTGGCCATGTGGGCCGCGGCTTTCGATCACGGCGTTCCGCCCAATACCATCCGCCACGCCGAGCTGCTCGCGTTCTACTTCGGTTCGCAGGCGATCGGATTCCTGGTGATCAACCTGGTGCATGGAACGTCGCCGGTGGTGGGGATTTTCACAACGCTCGCCGCGGCCGGATTTTATGTCGCTTGGGGCGTGTGGCTGACCGCCCCCGGCGGCGTGCCGATCGAACGTCTCATAGTCCGGAAACCGCTCAGCGGCCGCCGCGATCTGCGCTGGGTGTTCCGCCGGCTGACGCCGTACTGAGCGGCTGGCAGGAAGGGGGAAGCAGAATCGGCCGTTTGGCCGGCTCCCGCTACCTGCTTCCCATCCTCGCCGCCCACTTCAGATAACGCCACAGTTCGACCCGTTCTTGCCACACGAATCGCCAGAATTCGCCGAACGTGATTTTTTCCGCGTGCAGGCCGGAATAGGTTTCGATGCGCCAGCGCAGATAGGGGCTCTTCCATGGGCGCAGGCGCGCGCCCCGCGAGACGCGCCACAGGAACCGGATCACTCGTGGATGGCGTTCGACGCAACCGGCGGTTTGGGAGGATTGGGCGTCGCGTAATAGCCGTTGCGTGTCCGCACAACCGGATTTCCGCCGGCCTTCACCACCACGCTGATGCGCCGGAATTTCCCGTCGAGCACGGTGTTGGCGGGAATATAGCCGACAATATACTGGTTGCGGATTTCATGCGCCACTTCCGGCGTAACGCGCTCCACATCCGCCAGCTCTTTCGGATAATAATCCATCCCGCCCGAAGCTTCGGCCAGCGATTTCAGGGCGTGCTTGGCTTTCTTGGCCTCGCGCGGCTCTTCTTCGTTCAACAAGCCGATCGAGTAAATCAGCACGCCGCTCTGCTGCGCCTTGCGGTACAGCTGCTCGAGCGATTCGTTGCTGGTGTTGTCGTTGCCGTCGGTGATCACCAGCAGAACCTTCTTGTCGTGCTTACCCTTTTCTTTCACGTAATCGATCGACATGCTGATCGCGTCCCGCATGGCCGTTCCGCCGCGCGCGTCGATCTTGTCGAGCGCTTCTTCGAGTTTCTTGATGTCGCTGGTCAGCGTCTGATCGAGATACGCGTCATCGTTGAAATTGACGATGAACACCTCGTCCTGCGGATTGGAGGCCTTCACCAGCGCCAACGACGCTGCGGCGACCTTGGCGCGCTTATCGCGCATGCTCCCGCTGTTGTCGATGATGATGCCCATCGATACCGGAACGTCTTCGCGCCGGAAGATTTTAATGGTCTGCTCCACGCCGTTTTCGTAAACGTGGAAAGCGGACTGCGGGAGATTGGTCAGCAGCTTGCCGTTCTTGTCGCTGACGGTCACCTGCAACGGAACCAGGTTGGTTTCCGCCGTAAACGTCGGAGTGTCATCCTGCGCGCCGCCATTGGGAGGATTGGCGGGAGGATTGCCCGGAGGGTTCTGCGCCACCGCGGAGGCCGCCAGAAACGCTGCAAAGAGAAGGCTATTGAGTGGGCGCATAGTATCCAGTGCGAAACATTGCTTTGAGTTGCGGCAGTCCGGTTGTCTTGATCAGCTTCACCTGCACGCGGCGGTATTTTCCGTCGCGCGCGGCGTTTTTCGGCGCGTAGCCGAGCACGTATTCGTTGCGCAGCTCGATTCCGATCTTGGCCGCGACATCCGGAAGCTCCGCCAGATTTTCAACGGCATAGTGCCGGCCGCCGGTCAGCTCCGTGATCTCGGCCAGCAAGGACGGCCCGGCCGCCTCCTCCGGCGTGCGGCCGCGCGCCGACAGCGGCTCGAAAATTCCGATGGCGTAAATCTGAACGTCGGCTTCCTTAACGGCGTTCTTCACTTCACTCTCAGTATAGCGGCTGGAATTGTCGCCGCCATCGGAGATGATCAGGATCGCTTTACGCGGATTGTGCGCCTTTTTCATGTGGTTCATGGCCATGTAGACGCCGTCGAGTAACGCGGTTCGGCCTTTGCTTTGGGTGAACGTCAGCCGGTTCTGGATCTCCTCGGTTTCCGTGGTGAAAGGAATCATCAGCTCCGGCCGGTCGTTGAACTGGATCAGGAAAAATTCGTCCTGCGGATTGGCCGTCTTCATGAACTGCGTCACCGCCTCGCGCGACTTCATCAGCTTGGCGCCCATGCTGCCGCTGGTGTCGAATACGATGCCGACCGAAAGCGGCGCGTCCTCGCTCGAAAAATCGGCGATTTCCTGCTCGACTTTATCCTCGGAAATCTTGAAATTTTCCTTGTCGAGCCCCGTGACGAAGCGTCCCATCGGATCGGTCACGGTGACCGGAATCAGCACCAGCGTGGTGTCGACGCGGATATTGGCGCGCCGGTCGACCGCGCTTTCGGTTTCCGGATTTTTGGCGTGCACCCGCGGCTCGATTGCCGGCCCAGCGCCTTCCTGCGGCTCGCCTGAAACCGCCGCGGCGAAGATGGAAATCAGTCCGATCGCAAGGAGCGTCCGCACGGGCGTCACCCAGTCTGCACACAGTATATCAACGGATCGGAACAAGGAACACACGAACCTGCGAGTGCCGGAACCATTTCTTGGCGCGCCAGGAAGGGCGCGCAATGCCGATAGTCCGCCGGTCGCCGAAGATGGACCGCTCGGGCGGCCATTTTGCATCCATTCCCAGGCAGCGTCTTACTGCGCCGGCGCGTAATATCCCGTGCGAAAGGTCGCGGTCAGCTTCGGCAGTCCCTTGACTTTCGCCATTTTCACTTGAACGCGCCGGTACTTGCCGTCGCGCACCTTGTTGGTCGACGTGTATCCCAGCACGTACTCGTTGCGCAGCTCTACCGCGATCTTCATCGCGACGTCGGGCATCTGACGAGGATCATCCAGCACAAAACTGGTTCCCGCGGTCAGGCTCGCCAGCTCGTGCAGCAGGTCTGGACCGGCCAGCTCTTCCGGCGTCCTTCCGCGATTCTCCATTCTCTCGAACACCCCCAGCCCGTAAATCTGCACGTCCGCTTCGCGCACGGCGTCTTTCACCTCGCGCGGCGTGTAGCGGCTGGAATTGTCGCCGCCGTCGGAGATGATCAGAATCGCCTTGCGCGGATTTTTCGCGCGGCGCCGCATCTCGTTCATCGCCATGTACACCCCGTCGAGCAGCGCGGTGCGTCCCTTGCTCTGCACGAACATCAGCTTGTTCTGAACCAGGCCGGTATCGGTGGTGAAGGGAACCAGCATTTGGGGATGGTCGTTGAACTGGATCACGAAGAATTCGTCCACGGGGTTAGCGGTTTTGACGAACTCGGAAACCGCCAAGCGCGAAACTTGCAGCTTGGCTCCCATGCTGCCGCTGGTATCGAATACCAAGCCGATCGACATGGGCGCGTCGTCGCTTGAAAACGTCTGGATCACCTGCGGGATCTTGTCCTCGGCCAGCGCGAAATTGTCCTTGTCGAGCCCGGTGACGAATTTTCCGAGCGGATCGGTCACCGAAACCGGAATCAGCACCAGATTCGTATCGACGCGGATGTTGGCGCCGCGATCCGTGGCGGTCTCTGTCTCCGCCGCGGCCGGAGCCTTCCCTTTTACGCGCGGAACGATGTTGGGATCGCTCGCCCCCGTCTGGCTGAACGCCGGCGCGGCCACTAAAACCGCCGTCAGCAGAAAAAATCGGTAATGCATGTAGCTCCTGACCCTTCTTTTATGCTATATTCGATTGTGCCGCTCCGGATTCTCGGTGTAATCCCCGCACGGTACGCTTCTTCACGCTTCCCAGGAAAAGCCCTCGCTGTCATCCATGGTAAGACCATGCTGCAACACGTGTGGGAACGCGCCTCCCAGGCGCGATACCTCACCAGCGTGATCGTGGCTACCGACGACGAGCGCATTCGCGACGCCGCGGCCGGATTCCATGCCAGAGTGATGATGACGCGCAGCGACCACGCCTCGGGTACCGATCGCGCGGCCGAAGTCGCCTCGGCATCGGAAGCCCAGGTGATCGTCAACATCCAGGGAGACGAGCCGCTGATCGACCCGGCTGCGATCGATGCCGCCGTTCTCGGGCTTTTGAACGATGACGACGTTCCCATGGGCACTTTGAAGAAGCGCATCGAGCGGGAAACCGAGATCGCCGACCCGAACCTGGTCAAAGTGGTGACGGACGCGCACGACAACGCGATCTATTTTTCGCGCTCGCCGATCCCCTACCTGCGCGAGGCGGGCGGGGAATCCGCGGCGTATTATAAACACATCGGATTGTACGTTTATCGCCGGGATTTTCTGTTGAATTATTCGGATTTACCGGTGGGTCCGCTCGAAAAAGCGGAAAAACTGGAGCAGTTGCGCGCGCTTGAAAACGGCCATAAAATCCGCGTGGTCGAAACGGAGTATGAATCGCTGGGAGTGGATACGCCCGAGGATTGGGGGCGCGTATCGGCTCTTTATGAGCAAATTATGGCGAAAATATAATGGCGAAATATATATTTGTAACCGGGGGAGTGGTCAGCTCGCTGGGCAAAGGGATTGCCGCGGCGAGCCTGGGATGCCTGCTTGAGAGCCGCGGGCTCAAGGTCACGCTGCAGAAATTCGATCCCTATCTGAACGTCGATCCGGGTACCATGAGCCCGTTCCAGCACGGCGAGGTCTTCGTCACCGACGACGGCGCGGAGACCGATCTCGACTTGGGCCACTATGAGCGCTTCACCCATGCGCCGCTCACCCAATCAAACAACCTGACCAGCGGCCGCATCTATGAACAGATCATTTCGCGCGAGCGGCGCGGCGATTATCTGGGCAAAACCGTCCAGGTGATCCCGCACGTCACCAATGAAATCAAGGCTGCGGTGAAGCGCGTTTCCACTGCTTCCGACGGCTCGCCGATCGACGTTGTGATCGTCGAAATCGG
>JASHWA010000214.1 GCA_030044325.1 Bryobacteraceae bacterium | reverse complement strand
ATTCGGCCGCGACCAGCGAGTGGACCATGCTTTCCAAAATCACGCGGCCGTCGGTCGATCCCATCAGCTCGTCGGCCGCGCGCTCGGGATGCGGCATCATGCCCATCACGTTGCCGCGCGCGTTCGAGATTCCGGCGATGTCGTTAAGCGAACCGTTGGGATTGTCGACGTAGCGCAGCACCACGCGGCCGTCCTTTTCGAGCGATTCGAGCGTCCGCGGATCGGCGTAATAGCAGCCTTCCCCATGGGCAACCGGGATTTTGAGCAGTTGGCCCGGCGTCGCGCTCGAAGTGAACGGGGTGTTGTTGTTTTCCACGCGCAACGTTACCGGCCGGCACACGAATTTCAACTCGCGATTGCGCAGCAGCGCGCCCGGAAGCAGCCCGCTTTCGACCAGAATCTGGAATCCGTTGCAGATGCCGAGCACCAGCCCGCCCTCATCGGCGAATTTTCGGACAGCGGCCATCACCGGCGAAAATTTGGCGATCGCGCCGCAGCGAAGATAGTCGCCGTAAGCGAATCCGCCGGGAAGAATCACCGCATCGACGGGGCCGAGCGCGGGCGAATCGTGCCAGATGAATTCCGCCTGCTGGCCGAGATTGTGCGTGAGCGCGTACCAGGCATCGTGGTCGCAATTGCTTCCTGGAAACACGACGACACCGAAACGCATGGGAGTAATTTCAGTGTAGCATCAACGGCTTCGCGTTTCGATCGAAATCGCGCGCGGCGGTTGGGGTGGTTAATAGAGTCGGCGGCGCCGATATACTTGCTGCGATCAACGCGATGGAGGCCGAGGTCCCCACCTGCTCGACGGTTGCGTCAAGTCTATAACGCCTTTGGTCACGGTTCGAGGTCGGGTGTGAATGTCTGTGGATGGAGTGATCGATCTGTCGCACTACAATTCGAGCGTGGATTTCGCGCGTTTGAAATCGGCCGGAATCCTCGGCGTGATCCATAAGGCGACGGAAGGGGTTTCCTTTGCCGATCCGATGTACGCGGCGCGACAGCAGTCGGCCGCCGCGGCGGGCCTGCTTTGGGGCGCTTATCACTTCGGCACGGTCGACGACCCGGAGGCGCAGGCTCGATTTTTTCTGGAGCGCGTCGGGAATCAAGCCTCCTTGATCGCGCTCGATTACGAAACGAACCCAACGGGCGCAAGCATGACGCTCGCCCAGGCGCGCGCATTTGTCGCTTGTATTCATACACTTACGGGAAGATGGCCGGGGATTTACGGCGGCGCGTACCTCAAACAGTCTCTCGACGGAACGCGCGATGCGGTACTTTCGAACTGTTGGCTGTGGCTGGCCGAATATGCTCCCGCGGCCTCGCTTCCGCCGGGATGGGGTGCCTGGACTTTGTGGCAGTACACCGATTCGGCCCAGGTTGCCGGAGTCGGCGCGTGCGACCGGAGTTGGTTCAATGGGACGGCAGAGGAACTGGCTGAGTTTTGGTCGAAAGGCCGACGCCCGTGATCTGGTGGGCCCGCGCGGCGTGCATGATTGCGGCGATGCGGCGGGCGGCCGGTTTCGGGTCGAGTCCTTCGGCGCGAATGTTCGAAACGCAGTTGCGCTCGGCGTCGGTCCGGCCAACCCGCGGCGACCAGGTGAGATAAGCGCCGAGACTGTCGGGAGAACTCAAACCCGGGCGTTCCCCGATAAGAATCACCGCAAGCTTAGCTCCGATGCGCTCGCCGATTTCGTCGGCGATGGCTACGCGAGCCTGTTCGACGACGTACAGCGGGGCGATGCGCCAATCTTTGAGCTGTACGATCAGCTCCTGCGCGACGATGGCGGCGTGGCGATGAACCGCGGTTGCGGAGAGTCCGTCGGCGATCACGATCACGGCGTCCCACTCGCCGCGTTCGACCCGCGCGGCGGAATCCGGGCTCAGGCGGCGGCCGAGATCGGGCCGGCGAAGATACTCGGCGCGATCGCGCGCGGCGCTGTGCAGAAGGATCGCATCAGGAAACGAAGCTGGATCGAGCGATTGGTGAACCGCATCGCGGGCGCGGGCATGGGCTAACTGGAACGCGAGCAGCTCGCGCGTGGGAAGGCTGTGGCCGGCGCGGCCGAGCGCGATGCGCGCGAAAGTGAACTCGCGAAGAGAAGTCCAGGGATCGTCAGTCACTCATTTTCATCGGCTGTCAGCGGATCTCATTCCATGATCGCCTGATACACCAGGCTGCGGGACAGCGCGTGGATCGGGCGCGTGGCGCCGAGATTCTGGTGCTGGACCATGCCGACGAACGCCAGGTCTTTCACCGGGTCGATCCAAAACCAGGTTCCGGCGATGCCGAACCAACTGTAGGTTCCGGTGGAAACCGCTTCGCCCGCCGCGGCGGCGTCGGTGACGATTTGGAAATCCATGCCCCAGCCGGTTCCGGGCGGCATGGTTTTGAGCGGTTCGGGATTCACGATGTTGGTGCGCATCATCTCAACCGTTCGCGGCGCCAGCAGCCGGTGGCCGTTGAGCTCGCCGCCATTGAGCAGCATCTGGCAGAAGCGCGCGTAATCGATGGCGGTGGAAAAAAGTCCGCCGCCCCCGGAAGCTCCCTGCGGGACCACGGCCGGGTCCGGACGATTGGTGTCGACCGCGAGATTCGCGCCCGCGCCGGTGTGCACCTGCGCCAGCCGCGCGAGTTTGTCCTGCGGGACGTAGAAACCGGTGTCCCTCATGCCCAGCGGCTCGAAGATGCGCTTGCGGGCGAAATCGGCGAACGATTCGCCCGAAAATTTTTCGATGAGATAGCCCTGGACATCCACCGCGATGCTATACGACCAGCGCGTGCCGGGCTGCGCCAGCAGCGGAATCTTGGCGAGACCGTTGATCATGGTTTGCAACGGCGCGCCGGCGTTCAGCACGTTCTGATCGATGATCATTTTGTCCACCGGATTGTTGGCGCTGAGCACGTAGCCCAAGCCGGCGGTGTGCGTCATCAGCTCGCGCATGGTCATGGAGCGGTGCGCGTCTTCGAGCTTGGGCGAGCCGTCTTCGTTCTTGCCCGTGTAGACCTTCAGATGCGCGAACTCGGGGATGTAGCGCGCGACGGGATCGTTGATCTGCCACTTCCCTTCCTCATACAGCATCATCATGGCGACGCCGGTGACGGGCTTGGTCATCGAGTAGATGCGGAAAATGGAATCTTTCTGCATGGCGTCCGGCTTGCGCACGTCCAGCTTGCCGTAGGCTTTGTAATCGATGATTTTCCCGTGGCGCTCGAGCAGCGTGACCAGGCCGGCGACTTTCTGGTCGTCGACTTCCTTTTTCATGCCGGCATCCAGGCGCGCCAGACGCTCCGACGATATGCCCACGGATTCGGGTGCCGCCGTGGCAAGCGCGCGGGCGTGTGTAGCGGCCGGTTTGGTTTGCGCAAAGGCGGCCGGGATGAGAAGGGTCAGAACAGCGATGCGAAAGCGATTCATGAGGCTCCTTGTTGGATGCGGTTTCAATTGTATCTTTTTTGAAACCGCTCCCTGCGGCCGCGGCTCGGGTCCGGCGCTCAATTGGATGCGAGCCGCGGCCACAGGGAGCGGTTCTAGAAAAATATCTTTATCAATGCAGCAGCGGATGTGCTGCCTTGAGCACCGTTCGCGCGATGATCTGGCTGCCTGCCGCCGTCGGGTGGATGCCGTCGGGCTGGATGTAGCGCAGATCCTTGGTGATGGCGTCCTGCATCAGAAACGGAATCAGAATGAGCTTGTATTTCGACGCCAGGTCCTGGTAGATTTTCTGAAAATCGCGGATATAATCGGCGCCGTAATTGGGCGGCAGCGTCATGCCCGCGAGCACGACTTTCGCTCCCGCGCCCTGGAACGCGGCAATCATTTTTTCGAGATTGGCGCGCGTGGAACCGATCGGCATTCCGCGCAAACCATCGTTGCCGCCGAGCTCCAGGATCACGATCGCCGGATGGAGCGACGTGGCCGAATCGATGCGCGAGACGCCGCCTTCGGTGGTGTCGCCGCTGATGCCCAGATTCACCACGTGAAACGCCAGATGATCGGCATCCAGATCCTTTTGCATGTCGTCAGGAAAGCTTTGGCCCTGCGGGAGTCCGTAGCCGGCGCTGATGCTGTCGCCGAACACCGCGATGATAGGACGCGGATCGGGCGCCACGGCGGGCGGAGGCGGTTCGGGCGGCGCTGGGCGCGCCTCCTCGGCCGGCGCGGCAGCGGTTTCACGCGATTTGGAGCAGCTTCCGAGCGCCAGCGCGAACACAAGCAGGAAAAAGTACCGCATCTCTCTGCCATCATAATGGATAGTGATTCTTCAAGCGCATAACCTCACCAAGGTCATCGATACCGGCACGCATCGCGTGGAAATTCTGCGCGGCATCGATTTCGAAGTGCCTCAAGGACAGTTCGTCGCGATCATGGGGGCATCGGGCAGCGGGAAAAGCACGCTGCTGGGGCTGCTCGCCGGGCTCGATTCGCCCACCTCGGGGACCATTATCGTGGACGGCGCCGATATCACCGGACTGAGCGAAGACAAGCTCGCGGTGGTGCGCGGGCGCAAGATCGGATTCGTGTTTCAGTCTTATCAACTGATCCCCACGCTGACGGCGGAGGAAAATGTTCTGCTGCCGCATGAGTTGGCCGGCGGGCCGGTCGCGTCGGGAACCAGGCGCGCGCGCGAGCTGCTCGACAGCGTGGGTCTCTCCGACCGGCTCGATCATTATCCCGTGCAGCTTTCCGGAGGCGAGCAGCAGCGCGTGGCGCTGGCACGCGCGTTCATGGTGAAACCTCCCATTCTGATGGCCGACGAGCCCACCGGAAATCTCGACAGCGTGAACGGCGCGCACGTGCTGGAACTGCTGATCACGCTGAACCGGCGCGAGGGGACCACGCTGGTGCTGGTGACGCACGATCTTTCGCTCACCTCGAAAGCCGACCGGATCGTCACGCTGCGCGACGGGCAGATCGTCTCGGATGAAGTTCGCGCGGCCGCGGAGGCCAAGTGAAACTCTCTCTGCGCACGGCCGCGCGCATCGCGTGGCGCGAAACGCGATCGTCGATGACCAAATTCCTGTTCGTGGTGCTGGCGGTCGCGGCAGGCGTGGGAGCGCTCGCCGGGGTGCGCGGGTTCAGCGAGAGTTTCCGCTCCACGCTGACCCGCGAGGCACGCACGGTGATGGCCGCGGATCTGGCGGCGCGCCAGTTTTACGTTCCCAACGAGAGCCAGCTCGCACGGCTCCGGGCGCTCGAACAGGAAAACATCGAGTACACCTGGATTACGGAAACGGTTTCGATGGCGTCGGCGGGGTCGACGCCGGCGTTGAGCGCGGTCAAAGTGGTGGATCCCGCGAAATATCCGTTTTACGGCGAAATCAAGTTGCAGCCGGAGATGCCGCTGAGCCAGGCGCTGACGGCCGATTCGGTGGCGGTGGGGCAGGATCTGCTGATTCGCCTCAACACGCACGTGGGCGACAAGCTGCGCGTGGGCGAGCGCGAATTCAAGGTCGCCGCGGCCATCGTTTCCGAGCCGGATCGCATGTCGGCCAGCCTGAATTTCGGCATGCGCCTGATGATGACGCGCACGGCGTTCGATGCGACCGGACTCGAAGGGCTCGGCAGCCGCGGATCGCAGCGGTATCTGTTCAAGCTCGATCCGGGCGCGCCGGACGTCGAGCGGGTGCGGCGCGAGATTCGCCGCGCGCTGCCCAACGCGGTGATCGCCGATTTCCGCGCGTCGCATCCCATCATCACCGACGGCCTCGACCAGGCCACCACGTTCCTGAGCCTGATCAGCCTGATCGCGCTGATCGTCGGGGCGATCGGCGTGGCCATGGCGATGCACGCGCATTTGCAGCAAAAAATGGATCACATCGCCGTGATGAAATCGCTGGGCGCGACTTCGGGCGAAATTATCCGCATTTATACGCTGCAAACGCTGATGCTCGGATTGATGGGCGGCCTCGCGGGAGTGCTGGTGGGGCGCGCCGTGGAACAGGTGTTCCCCCTGCTGATCACGCGCTATCTTTCGCTCGGCGCGGTCGCGACGGGATGGCACGCGGAGGCCGCCGGACAAGGAATCCTGATCGGCGTGCTGACCACGCTGCTGTTCACCGTGCCGCCGCTGCTGGCGATTCGCAAGGTGCGGCCCGCGCTGATTCTGCGCCGCGCGATGCCGGAAGCGCGCCAGGCGTGGCCGGCCCGGATCGCGGAGATGCGCGGCGCCCTTGCCGCGGGCGGAATCATTTTGATCGGGATCGGCGCGATCGCGGCGTGGCTTTCGGGGTCTGCGCGCGTGGGCCGGTATTTCGCGGGAGGATTGACCGGAAGCCTGATCGCGCTGGCCATCGTCGCCTGGGCGCTGCTGCGCGTGCTGCGCGCGTTTCTGCGCGGATCGCCGTGGCGCGTTCCCTCGCTGGTGCGGCAAGGCATGGCGAACCTGTACCGTCAAGGCAACCAGGCGCAGGCGATTCTGGTCGCGCTCGGATTGGGCGTGATGTTCACGCTTACCGTGTACCTGGTGCAGGATTCCCTGGTCGGCCAGATCATCGAGACCGCGCCGCCCGGCGCGCCCAACGTTTTTCTGGTGGGAGTGACGCAGGCCGAAGTCGATCCGCTCAAGGATCTGATCGCGCATTCCGACGGCGTCGCCGGAAGGGTCGAGCTGGTTCCCCGCGTGGCGGCGCGCATGACGGGAATCAACGGCTACCCTCCGCCGCCGCGTTTTCGCTATTCCGGGTCGGTGATGTGGGAAGACGAAAAACCGGATTACGTGCGTTTGATCGAGGGCTCGTGGTGGGGACGCGACGCATTACAGCCGCACGCGGCGCCGGTGGTCTCCGTCCAGCTCGAGATGGCGCATCGGCTCCAGATTCACGTGGGCGATTGGATCGAGATGCAGTCGGCGGGCAGGGATTTTCAGGCTCGTGTGGTGGCCATCCATGAATGGGAGCAGAAGCGCTTCATGCCCACCAGCTCCTTCGTGTTCAACCATCCCGCGCTGGCCGATTTCCCGGTGTCCTTCGACGGAGGCGTGCGCTTCGCGCCCCAAAAAGTCGCGCAATTCCAGCGCCTCGCGTTCGACAAATTTCCGACGGTGACGGTGGTGAATATCGCGGACGCGCTCGAAATCGTGCAGCAGGTGATCGATCAGATCGCGCTGGTGATCCGCTTTTTGTCGGGATTCGCGATCGCGGCGGGCGCGATCATCCTGGCGGCGAGCGTGGCCGGCACGCGCTTCCGGCGCGTTCGCGAGGTCGTCATCCTCAAAACCATCGGCGCCACGCGCCGCCAGGTGGTGCGGATTTTTTCGGTCGAATTCCTGACGCTGGGCGTGGTCGCGGGGCTGATGGGCGCGATCCTCGCCACTATTTTTTCGGACCTGCTTTTAAAACGGCTGCTCAACGCGAAGTTCGAGTTCGACTGGAGGGCCGCGGCGCTGGCGGTCGTGTTCACGGCGCTGCTGGCAAATGTTTCGGGCTGGATCGCGAGCGTTCGGATATTGGGACAAAAGCCGCTCGAGGTTTTGCGCGAGGAGTAGCGCGCTTGCGCCACATAACCTCCTTTGTGCGTGGATTCGCGCAGGCGCGCGCCTCCGAGTCTCCATTCCGCTTATTCCAGGCCGCGTCACTTCGGGCCGCGACTTGCATCTTCAATGACAGAAGGAGATCAGTGTGCAGGTAACCACAGAATATCTGGGCGGCACAAAATTCGAAGTTTCCGCCCGCGGGCATAGCGTGATCTGCGACCAGCCTCGCGATAACGGCGGCGAGGATGCCGGCCTGGCGCCGCCCGAATTTTTGCTCGCCTCGCTCGCCGCGTGCGCGGGCTTTTACGGAACGCAGTATTTGAAAACGCGCGGATTGAATGCGCGGCCGTTTCATGTTCGGGTGAGCGCGGAAAAAGCGCTGCGGCCGGCGCGGCTCGCCTCCTTTCGCGTGGAAATCGAAGCCGGGGAGCTCGATGAGCGTCATCGGGACGGCGTCATGAAGGCGGTGCACGCGTGCCTGATTCACCAGACGCTGCTGGCGGCGCCGCGCATCGAAATCACGCTGAACGCGCCGCTGAAGCTCGAAGTTTCCTAGGAGGTTGCTGAAAAACTCCAGTTACCCCCGCCCTCACGGGCAGGGCTGTTCCTGAAATCGTTGAATCGCCGTGG
>JASHWA010000213.1 GCA_030044325.1 Bryobacteraceae bacterium | reverse complement strand
CCACCAAGTGTGGCATGCCGATCCCGGACCCGGCAGCGTGCGTCACGCGATGTCGGCGCCGGACCAGATTTATTGGACCGACGGCGACCGGCTGGCGTTTGCATGGGAAAAAACGGGCTGGAATCATCTTTTTTCCGTTTCCGCCGAAGGCGGTCCCGCGACCGAGCTGACCCCCGGCGAATTCGAAATCGAGGACGTCTCCATCAGCGAAAATCGCCGCGAATTGCTGTTTTCCTCCAACCAGGACGATATCGACCGCCGGCACATCTGGCGGGTGCCGGTCGCGGGCGGAAAAGCCGTTCCGGTTCTGGGCAAAATCGGCGAAGGGATCGAATGGGAACCGGAGGACGCGGGCAACGGAGACGTGGTTTACTTCCGCTCCAGCGCGAAAGAGATCGGGCGCGCGGCGATGAAGCCGGCCTCCGCGGCTCCGCACGATCTGGCGCCCGATTCCATTCCAGCGGACTTTCCGCTGAATGATCAGGTGGCGCCGCAGCAGGTCATTTTCCCGGCGGCCGATGGCCTCCAGATCCATGGACAGCTCTTCCAGCCAAAAACCGGCGGAAAGCATCCGGCGCTGGTTTTCTTCCACGGAGGATCGCGCCGGCAGATGCTGCTCGGCTGGCATTACATGGACGCGTATTCCTATATGTACGGGATAAATCAGTATTGGGCGAATAAAGGATACGTCGTTCTATCGGTGAATTATCGCAGCGGGATCGGGTATGGATTGAATTTTCGCGAGGCGCTCAATTACGGTGCGACCGGCGCAAGCGAGTTCAACGACGTCACCGGCGCGGCCCTGTATCTGGCCAACCGGCCCGATGTGGATGCCAAGCGGATCGGCGTGTGGGGCGCGTCGTATGGAGGATACTTGACCGCCATGGCGCTCGCCCGCGCAAGCGATCTGTTCGCCGCGGGCGTCGACATGATGGGCGTGCATGACTGGAGCGTGATCGGCGGCAGCGCCGCGACCCCGGCTCTCGATCCCGAAAAACAGCGCGACCGCATCCGCCTCGCGTTCGAATCGTCACCGATGGCGAGCATGAGCGCCTGGAAATCGCCGGTGCTGCTGATCCACGGCGACGACGACCGCAACGTCGCGTTCAATCAGACCGTGATTCTCGTCGAAGCGCTGCGGGAGCAGCACGTGCCGTTCGAGGAGCTCATTTTTCCCGATGAGGTCCACGATTTTCTGTGGTTCCACCACTGGATCGAGTCGATGAAAGCCGCGGATGCGTTTCTCGGCCGCAAGCTGCACAATCCGTAAACTGGGCGCTTAATATACTGGCTCCTGGCGCCTGATTCCTGAATCCTCGAAAGCCCCAGTCACCCCAATTCCCACTCTTTAATCCCAATCCCCTCAACCACTTCCCACTTCGCACCATCCACTCCCCGACCACCCCCAGCTACAAAAAAGCCAAATGGATAAATCCCAATCCGCCCGCATCAACGGCCAGAAATCTCACGGCCCCGCCACTCCCGAAGGCAAAGCCCGCTCCTCCCAAAACGCCGTCAAGCACGGCCTCACCGCCCAATTCTCCGTCCTGTTCAACGAATCCGACAGCGACTTCAAACACTTCCGCCACGCCTACTTCGACCGCTTCCACCCCGCCGACCCCGTCGAAGCCGAGCTGGTCCACACCATCGCCCTCTCCCGCTGGCGCCTCCGCCGCATCGCCACCCTCGAATCCAACCTGTTCAACAACGAGCTCCTGCTCTCGCAACAGTACATCCCCCACCAGATCTCCAAAGCCGACGACGGCGCCCGCCTGGCCTGGCTCTTTAAGCGCCTCGCCGACAGCTCCGCCCTCCCGCTGCTCATGCGCTACGAATCCTCCCTCACCCGCACCCACGACCGTGCCCTCAAGCAACTCGAGCACCTCCAAAAATCGCGAAACGAACCCAAACCGGCTGAACCCGCGGCCGAAACCCCGAATCTGCGAAACGAACCCACCACCTCCGCTCCGGAAAAGGGGACTGACGACTCTCTCCCCAGCCCACGATTCATCAACCAGGAAGAACCCCGCATCAGTGGACACAGCGGTCTGCGAAACGAACCCACCGCCATGCGCACCGCCCCTATCTTCCTCAACGACTCCCGTGCGTCGACCCCACTCAGACCCCTGCTGACCGCCCCCTCCCCACAGGAATCTGGCACCGCAACCAATACGCCTCAATCAAGCCGAGTCTTGTGACCCGCAACAGGTGACTTGCGGCGCGTTGGTTGCAGCACATTTATTGACGCCGTAAATGGAGTGCGCAAAACTCAGAATTTCAGGCTGAGATGCAGCATGTTCCAGTGATACATGAACCATGAAAACACCACGCAGGCCACCGCGATTGCGGCCGCGTGCAGCCGGTTCCACCACCAGCGGCTCGAATCGCCGAGCGCCAGCCATCCGTCGTACAGCGCGGCCAACGTCCCGATCAAAGCCAGCCATCCGACGATCTGAATGATCCGCAGAGTGGGATCGAGCCCGTCGCTCAGCCTGGTCGCGCTGCTCAGCGTGGCGATCAGCGCCAGCCACGCTCCGGCGAACGCGACATCCAGCACGCACACGATTCGCACCAGCGCGCGGCGCCGGCCTTCCCCGGGAGCGAGCGTCAGAGGACGCCCATAGTGCCAGCGCACCAGCGCGCCCACCGGCCACAGCACCACGGTCAGCAGCAGAATCCCCAGCGCGCCGCCGATCACGATATTGTTGAACGGCCCGCTTTCATACCACGGCGCTTCGAGAAACACCATGAACGGAAAGTCGACGCCCATGATCCACCGGCCCGCGGAATCCTTCTTAAACGCGACGCGATCCTGCCCGTTCACTTCCTGAAACACCAGCGGCGCGACTTCGCGAAAATGTTTCGGCTGTCCGGCGAGGTCGCGGGAGCCCATGCTGATGCTGCCGTCCTTATTGACGGTGACCTTGGGCACGCCGAGCGCGGAAAGAAAGGAGAGCACGGTCGTGAAAGAGCGGCGGCTCACCAGGTAGCTGCCTGAAACCGCGCGCGCGTCCTGCGCCGCGCTCGCGAGCGTGGGCGTGTCCGGCGCGCGATACGGGAAATAGCGGTCCAAAAATTGTTCCCACAGCGCCGTTCGCGGGCTGATCTGCCCCTTGCCGGCGCTGTTGTAGGAGACGAAAAATCCGACGTTCGCGCCCAGCACCAGATGCAGATCGCTGTGGAAGCAAATCGTGTCGCCGCCGTGGCCGATGATGCGCTGTCCGTTGCGCGACTCTTCGTAAAACCCGAGCGCCATCGAGTTCAGCGGCGGAACCGCGACGAATTGCGCCGAGTGCATCATCCTCGCGGTCTCGGGTTGAAGAATCTGCGCATCGCCGTACCGGCCGTTCTGAAGATGGGCGATCATGAAGCGCGCCATGTCGTCCGCCGTAGTCGACGAGCTGCCGGCGGGCCACGCCTGCACGAATTCGAACGGCTTGGGCGGCTGCGATGCGAGCGTGTAGCCGTTCGACATCAGCGGCGCGAGCGCCGCCGGAAGCGGCTGGCGGAAGGTGGTGCGCGACATCCCCAGCGGCTGCAGGATGTGGCGCTCGACGTAATCGTCATAAGGCTCGCCGGAAACGCGCTCGACGATGTAGCCCGCAAGCGCGGTCGCGTAATTGGAGTAGGCCGGGATGGTTCCGGGCGGAAAAACGCGCTCCGGCAGGCGTTTCTTCAAATAATCGCCCAGCGGCACCAGGTCCTTTACGCCCGCGACGAAAAGGTCTTTTTCCACCTCCTCAAAACCCGGCGTGTGGGTCATGATGTTGCGAAGCGTGATGGGCTGGGGGAAGGTCGCCGGGATTTTGAAATCCAGATAATCGTTGACGTCGCGGTCGAGATCGAGCTTTTTCTGCTCGACTAGCTGCATGATCGACGTCCAGGTGAACAGTTTCGAAATCGAACCGGGACGAAATAGCGTCGCATTCGCGCTGACCGGCGTCCGCTTGGCGCCATCCGCATATCCGTAGCCCTTTTCGAACAGAACTTTGCCGTCCTTGACCACGACGATCACCGCGCCCGCGATGTCCTCGCGCTGAAGCTGTAGCGGCATCACGCCGTCTAGGAACGCCTCGACATCGGGCGCGGTCATGGCGGGCTGGGCGAATGCTGGCGCGAGTCCAAAGAGGATCGAAAGAACGGGAAATGATCGCATGCTGGCTGTCCTCCTCATTGAGGTAAAAAATCCTGCGCGACGGCGACCGGCTCCGGGCGCGCCGAAAACATTTCATGCCGCACGGTGAGCTGCTCGATGCGGCGCTCGCGAACTTCATAGCCCAGGCCCGGCGTTTGGGGCGCGGGAATGGTGCCGCGCGCCGTCACCTCGACTTCCGGCTCGATGATATCTTCGTCCCAATAACGCCGGCTCGCGGAGACGTCGCCGGGCCAGATGAAACCGGCCTGCGTGGACATCGCGATGTTGTGCGCCCGGCCGATGCCCGATTCGATCATGCCGCCGCACCACACCGGAATCCGCGAATGGGCGCACCAGGTCTGGATGCGGCTGGCTTCGGTGTGGCCTCCCACGCGGCCGAGCTTGATGTTGATCACGCGGCAGGCGCCTCTCTCGACGGCCGCCTGGGCGCCGCGCAGGTGATGAATCGATTCGTCCAGGCAGATGGGCGTCGAGATCTGCGCTTGCAGGCGCGCGTGATGCTCGATGTCGTCCCATTCGAGCGGCTGCTCCATCATGAGCAGATGAAAATCGTCGAATGCCTTAAGATGCGCCGCGTGGTCGAGCGAATAGGCGGAGTTGGCGTCCACGCTGAGCGTGATATGGGGAAAGCGCCGGCGCACTTCGCGCAAAACGCTCTCGTCCTTGCCGGGTTTGATTTTGAGCTTGATGCGCCGGTAACCCGCGGCCAGCTCGTTTTCGATCATCGCGAGCAGGCGTTCGAGCGAGCTCTGAATCCCGAGCGAGACTCCGCACGGAATTTCCTCGAGCGTTCCGCCCACAAGGCGATGGAGCGGCACGCCGCGCGCGAGCGATTCGAGATGCCACACCGCGTTTTCGAGCGCCGCCTTCGCCATTCCGTTGCCGCGAACCGCGGCGAGCATCGCCGGGATCGTGCGGGCGCTTTCGACGTCCTTGCCGAGCATCAGCGGGACCAGAAAATCGCGCAGCATGATCCAGGCGGTGTCGATGGTTTCCGAGATGTAGAACGGGCCCTCCGTCGCGGTGCATTCGCCCCATCCGGAAATTCCCTCCGCGTGCGCCTCCACCAGCAGAATGCGGCGATCCTGCACGGCGCCGAAACTGGTTTCAAAGGGCGCGCGCAAACGCAGGTGAATTTCCCGCAGATCGATGCGTTCAATCTTCATAAGGCTCCAAAACGTATTCGCAATTTTCGTCGCCGCGCCGGAAGCCGGTAACTGCGTATCCGCGCGAAAAAAGATCCGTGAATTTCCGGCGCAGCCCGGACTGCACCTGGCGGGCGCGCTCCGGGTCGCCCGTCTTCCATTCGCCGACCGCCGAGGGAACCGCGATGTGCTGCGCGTTTTCAAAGCTGTAAGAACCGCCGGAACGCCCGCTGATGGCGGACTCCACGCGCCGCGCGCGCAGCGGCCATTCGATCAGCAGCCGGTCGGTCGGCAAGCTGCCGTGCAGCGGGCTGGTGGTCGCGCCGTAACAGTCGGGAAGGTAATGCCGCGCGATGGCCCCCAGCCGCATGATATTGAAATACGCGTTGCGCGACTCGAGCGGATCGAAAGTCCACTCGATGGCGTCGATTCCCGAGCGCAGCGCTTCATCGCGCTGGTACAGCTTTAAAAGCCGGCCGACGCCGTGGTTCTGATATTCCGGCAGCACGCCCACCATGTGCGAATGCCAGTAACGCGAGCCGCCGCGCCAGGCGGCGAAGGCCAGCGCGAATCCGATCGCGCGGCCGCCGTCGCAAGCGCAATAGGCGTGGCCGCCGGTGTGCTGCGCGACCACGAACAACGCGGCGGGCACGATATCCGCGTCGCTGAAATTCCAGACGCGGCGCTGCAGCTCGACACAGGTTTGGAGGTCCCTGTGCGAGGCGCAGGGGCGGATCGTCACGTCAATGGCGCTCATTGCCACGTTTACCACCGGGCTCATCACCGAGCTCATCGCCGGGCTCGTCTCCATACCAGCGCGAGCCGGAGCGCTGTTCGGCGTCCACTTCGCGCAGGATCTTGAGAATGTGGCTGCGGCGCACGTTGCCGCAGGCCGCGATCAACGCATTGAGCAGCGCCATCGCCGCCACGTAGGAAACTCCGTAAGAAGGCGTTTCGGCGGAAGTGATGAAGCACACGTCGGCGATGCGGGCCAGAGGCGAAAGCAGCGTGTCGGCGATGGAGACGCAGTAGGCCCCGCTCGCGTGCGCGCGTTCCAGCCCCTCGACGGTCATACGCAGGCCGCGGCGGAAGCTGATCGCGAAGACGATGTCCTTGCGGGTCGCCGCCCGCGCCAGGTGGCCGATGCGGCCGTATCCGGTGCCGGCGAAAACCGGCAGCCCCAGCAGGGTGAGGCAATATTCGAAAAAAACGACCAGGGAAGTCGCGGCGTCTCCGCCGAAAATCAGAATGCGCCGCGAAGAATGCACGCGATCCGCGATGGCGGCGATGCGCTCGAGGTCCACGCTGCTGCGGAGCGCGCCGAGATTCTTCAAATCCTGGTCGATCGATTCGCGGGCGAGGTTGGCGGTGCCGTTTTTCCCCGCGCCGCCGGCCTGCATGGTGTCGAGCGAAGTCGCAAAGGCGATGGAGGCCTCGTGCAGATGGTGCTGGAAAGCGCGGTAATTTTCAAAACCCATGCCGCGCACGATGCGCACCACGGTGGCGGCGTCGGAGCCCAGCGATTTGGCCAGGTCGCGAACGCTCAACAGCACGAACTGGCGCGGATTGGCCAGCACGGGACGGATGATTTCGCGCCGGCGGTCGCTCAAATGAGTCAGCCGCGCAGCCAGGTTGTCGCCGGGGGCGGCGTTCCGGCGGCGCTTGGCGGGCTGCATTGCTCCAGCATGGCGGAAGGCGCGCGCGTTGTCAATTGTTTTGAAACGGGCGTTTCTTTGCGTCGTGCCCGGAAAAAAATCCTTGACAACCTGCCTATATTGTTACAGAATCCGTAGAAAGCTGCTGAAACGAGTGTTTCACGCTTCGCGCCACGGCTCGACGCGTCCAGAGAGGGGTAAGCGCATGGCCTGCTTGGGTTTCGGGATTTCAACGATTCGTAAAGGGATGATCGGAAGATTCTTGACCGGCAGTGTCGCCGGATGGCTGACGCTGTCGCTGGCGGCATCCGCCGCCTTCGCGCAGACCGCGGATACCGGCGCGATCGTGGGCACGGTGCTCGACGCCGCGGGCGCCGTGATCCCCCAGGCGCAGGTGAAGGTCACCAACCTGGCGACGGGCGAAGCGCGCACGGTGAGCTCGGCCGATAACGGCTCCTATTCGGTGCCGCTGCTCCCTCCCGGCAACTACAGCGTGGAGGTTTCCAAGAGCGGCTTCAAGACGGTGACCTTCCCGAATGTTCAGGTGATCGTCACCGAAGGCTCAACCTTGAACGCACAGCTTGCCGTAGGCGCGGTGACCGAGCACGTGACCGTCGAAGCGGAGGCGGAGCAGTTGCAGACCGCTTCAAGCGCGCTGGGCCGCGTGACGAATGAAGCGATGGTCACGGACCTGCCGCTCGCTTCGCGCAACTACACGCAGATCATCGGACTGAATCCCGGAGTCTCAACCGAAGTCACCAATCCGACGGCTCTCGGAATGGGAAGCGGCGGAATGAGCAATTTTTCGACCGGAGGCCAATCCGAGAAGAGCAATAACTATCAGATGGACGGCGTCGCCATCGACGATCTCCAGAATTCGGGCACCTTCAGCGGCGGAGTGGCGATTCCCAATCCCGACACGATCATGGAATTCAAGGTGCAGACCAGCCAGTACGATGCGAGCTTCGGGCGCAATGCGGGCGCCAATGTGAACGTAATCACCAAGGGCGGCACCAATACCTTCCACGGAACGCTGTTCGAGTTCTTGCGCAACAACGACCTGAACGCCAACGACTTTTTCTTCAATCGGACCGGGACCGCCCGGCCCGTTCTGAAGCAAAATCAGTTCGGCGGCACCATCGGCGGCCCGGTGGTCAAAGACAAGCTGTTCTTCTTCGGCTCGTATCAGGGCACACGCCAGGTCAACGGAGTCAGCGCCCAATGTTCCACCACGTTTGAGGAGCCTCCGCTGACCAACAACCGGTCGGCAGCCGCGCTTGGAGCGTTGTTCGCCGGCCAGCGCGGATATTATCAGACGGCGCTCGGCGGGGTTGGCCCGGCGATTGCCGCGGATGGCTCGAATATCAGCCCGCAGGCGCTCGCGCTCATGAATTACAAGGTGCCGGGCGGCGGATACGCGATCCCGACGCCGGAGCAGATCAATCCTGCCCTTCCGTTCGCCACCCAGGGAATCTCCGTGCTCAGCGATCCATGTCCGTTCACCGAGAACCAGTACATGGCGAACGGGGACTACATTCCGTCGGAAAAGCATCGCATCGCGATGCGGTTCTTTACCGCCAAGGACAACACCACGGAAACGTTCCCGTCCACCAACGTCGGCGGTCCGGGCGTTCCCGGCTGGCCTCTCACCATTCCCACCAGTTATCAGAACGCGACCGTCACCTACACTTTTATCGCCAGCCCTTCTCTTCTGAATGAACTCGAAGCGGGCTATCACCGGACCTTCGCCTACAATTATCAGGACGAACCGCTGCAGTATTCGCAACTGGGGATCAATACGCCGTCTTACGACAACGGCATACCGGAAATCGATATCAACGGCTCGGTGACCCTGGGAGGGAACGGGCAATCGCTCAAAGACACGCAGAACACCTACATCCTTCAGGACTCGGTCTCCTGGACGCACGGGCGCCATAACATCCGCTTCGGCGGCGGCGCGGCCAAAGCGGAGAACAACCTGGAGAATTTTCACTATATCGGCGCACTGATCTTCCTCAGCTATCCGGATTTGTTGCTGGGGCTGAACGCCACCCAGTCCGGCACGGCGGCGGTGGGCGTTCCCGTCGGAAACGTATATGAATCGGTCGACGTGCCTGGTATCTTCGACCGGGCATTCAGAACGTGGAATACGAATGCGTGGGTCCAGGACGATTATAAGGTGTCGCGCCGTCTCACGGTGAACGTGGGGCTGCGCTTCGAGCGGATCGGAGATATCAGCGACGGGTTGGGACGCAACGGCAACATCGATCCGGCGCTGTTGAATACGAATCCCCCGGCCGGCGGTACGCTGCAGGGCTACGTCGTACCGTCGAACTACACCGGTCCGGTGCCGGCGGGCGTGACCCAGCTCAGCAACAATCTGGGATACAGCCCGGACGGCCAGAACACCTGGAATCCGCGCGTCGGCTTTGCGTGGCAGTTACCGGGCACGGATCGCTTCGTGCTGCGTGGAGGCTACGGCGTTTATCACGACACGACCACCGGGCAGCCGTTTATTCAATTGCTCACCGATCCGCCGTTCTCGGTGATCAACGAACTGGCGGCCACCGCCAACGGCAGCGCGACGCTGGCCAATCCGTTCCCGCCGGCGGTGACTCTGCCGTATTTCCCGCCTTATTCGCCAACCACGAAGAACAGCGCCACCATCATCGGACCGGACTATCGCCCGCCGACGGTGCAGCAGTACAGCATGGGATTACAAACCCGGCTGATGCACGATATGGTGCTGACGACCACTTATAGCGGCGCGCGCGGCGTTCACCTGCTCGAAGAAGCGCTCATCAATCAGGCGGAATTCGCCAGCCCCTCGAATCCCGTGAACGGCGTCACCACCAATACCGTCGCCAACATCCAGCAGCGCGTTCCCTACCCCGGATTCGCCACCACGGGCATGGAAGATATCTATTCGAATGCCGAATCCTGGTACAACGCGCTCGGTGCGAGTGTTGAAAAACGCATGAGCCACGGATTGCAGTTCCTCGCGTCGTACACGTTTGCGCGTTCGCTTTCGACCGCCTCCGGTTCGGTGGCCGGCGCCAATGGCGGCTCGCCGGTGGGCCCGCAGAACAATCCCAGCAACACTTATGGCCCCGACGGATTTATCCGCGATCAGCGCTTCGTGTTAAGCCTGGTCTACGCTCTGCCGTCGCTTGAGAACCACGCCATGGCGAGACCCGTTCTGGGCGGATGGAAGCTTGCGAGCGTGGTCACGGTGCAATCCGGCGACCGGCTGACGCTGACCACCTCTACCAGCACCAATATTTACGGAATCACGAACGATCGCGTCCAGATCGCCGCCGGATGCAGCTATCCTCAATTGCAGAATTCCGGGGGCATCGAGAGCCTGCTGTACACCTATTTCAACAAGAGCTGCATCACGACCGCGCCTGTAGTGGGAAGCGACGGGAAGGGCACCACGTTCGGGGACGCCGGGATCGGGATCGTGCGCGGGCCGGGGCAATCGGATGTGGATTTCTCCCTGATCAAGGGATTTCAGGTTCCCAAGTGGGAACGCGGGCACCTGGAGCTGCGCGGCGAGTTCTTTAACGTGCTGAACCATCCCTCTTTCGGGAATCCGAGCACTTCCTTCAGCTCGGCAACCTTCGGCCAGATTCTCAGCGACACGGTAAATCCGAGGATCGTGCAATTCGCGCTAAAGCTGGCGTTCTGAAGTTCATGCGCAGGAAGATCGACCGCCGGTCGCTGCTGAGCCTGCTCGCCGGCTCGATCGGCGGTTCTGCGCTGGCGCTCGCGCAGGAGCGGCGGGGACCCACCACGCCGCCGCGTCCTCTCGACGCGCCCATCGATGTTTTCGTGCCCATGCCGCCCACCGCCTTCAAGGGCGATTCGAAATGGCACCTGGTTTACGAGCTGCACATCACCAACCTCGGCCGGTCTGCGATCACGCTCACGCGCCTCGAACCGCTCGCCGGCGATCGGCCGCTCGCCTCCTACTCGGGCGACGATTTCGCTCGCCTGGTGACGCGTCCGGGAACGCAAACCAAGGAGCCGCTGCAAATCGACGGCGGGCTGCGCGCCGTCGCGTTTGTGTGGATCACCGCCGATTCCGCCGATGCCGTGCCCGCATCGCTCGATCACCGGATCGCGCTCCATATCGCAGAGATCTCCGACGAATTCACCGTCACCTGCGCGCGCATCGCGGTTTTCAACAATCCGATCGCGATCAGCTCGCCGCTCAAGGGCGAGAACTGGGTCGCCGCGAACGGTCCGGGAAACGCGTCGGGTCATCGCCGCGCGATGATTCCGCTGGCCGGCTCGACGCACATCTCGCAGCGCTTCGCCATCGATTGGGTGCAGCTCCGCGATGACGGCGGAACGTTCACCGGCGACCGTCTGGACAACAAAAATTACCGCGCCTACGGCTCCGACGTGCTGGCCGTCGCCGATGCGACCGTCGCGACCGTGAAGGATGGAATCCCGCAGAATGTTCCCGGGCTGAACTCGCGCGCGGTGCCGATCACGCTCGAAACCATCGGCGGAAATCATGTGATTCTCGATCTCGGCACGGGTCACTTCGCTTTTTACGCGCACCTGCAACCCGGCCAGATCCGCATCAAACCGGGCGATCGCGTGAAGCGCGGCCAGGTTCTCGCGGCCCTGGGCAACTCCGGAAATTCGACCGAGCCGCACCTGCACTTCCATATGGCGAACCTGAATTCGCCGCTTGCCTCCGAGGGCCTGCCTTACGCTCTCGATTTCGACTTCCTCGGCAAAGCCAGCATGCTGGGCAAGCCTCCGCGAGCCGCGGCCGAACGCCGATCCGGCGAAACGCCGTTGCAAAATTCGCT
>JASHWA010000212.1 GCA_030044325.1 Bryobacteraceae bacterium | reverse complement strand
TACAGAATCCCGCGCGGCGCTTCCGTGATGGCGCAGCCGGCCGAATGCCTGGGAATCGCCTCGGCGCGCGCATTTGCCGGCGGCTCGTATTCGCGCACGATGCGCAGCGCTTCCTCGAAGGCGAACACCAGCTCCGCCGCGCGAATCACGATGCTGCGGAACGGATTTTTCACCGGCGGATGGAGGCGCGCCGCGGCCGCCGCTTCGCGCGCAAGCGGCGTCAGTTTTTCGAAATTCAGATTGAATCGCGCGAGCGGTCCGACGAAATAAGAGCCGGTGCCGCGCAGCACCGAATGCAGCGCGTTCGAATGCTTCACGTGCTGCTCGACGAAATGATCTTCGTATTCGGCCGCGTCGATGTTCAACCCGTGTGTCGAAATCAGCCGCCCTTCGTTGAACGGATATTCATCGGGATGCGAGAGCGCGACGCACACGTAATCCTGCTCGAAATCGGGAAATTCGAAGCCCGCGGTCAGCTTCACCGTCGCTAGCGACGCTTCGAGCGCCCATTCGAGATCCGCTTCGAGCTCGCGCAGCCGGCTTTTCGCCGGCGATTTGTAGAACCCGCCCACCGCGGCCGAAATCGGATGTATTTCGCGGCCTCCCAGCAGCGTGATGATGCGATTGCCGATTTTTTTGATGCGCAGCCCCTGCTCGACCACCGCGCGATGATCGCGCGCCATCTGGATCGCGTCTTCGTAGCCCAGAAAATCGGGCGCGTGGAGCAGGAACACGTGCAGCGCGTGGCTCTCGATCCATTCGCCGCAGTAAAACAGCCGCCGCAGCATGCGAACCGCGGGGTCGATCGCGACGCCTAAAGCGCGCTCGATCGCGTGTACCGCGCTCATCTGGTAGGCGATGGGGCAGATTCCGCAGATGCGCGCGACGATGTCGGCCACTTCGGAGAAATGCCGGCCCTTCAAAAACGCCTCGAAGAATCGCGGCGGCTCAAAGATGCGCAGCTTCACGTCGCTCACGCGGTCGCCCTTGAGCCGGATCTCCAGCGCGCCCTCGCCTTCCACTCGCGCGAGCGTATCCACCCGGATGGTTCTGCTTTTTGAGCTCATGTTCGCTCGCTTTCTTCGCTCGCCCGCCGGAACTGCCACGCCCACGCGTTGAAGCTGCGAAAATCGCGGCAGATCTCCGCTTCGCTCTGACCCAGAATGCGGAACTGGGCGCTGAGCGAGTGCGTGTTGGGAGTCTCCATCGGTCCGTAGCATCCGTAGCATCCGCGATCATAGGAGGGGCACAGCGCGCCGCATCCGGCCTGCGTCACCGGACCCATGCAGGCGACGCCGCGCGCCACCGCTACGCACACGTTGCCCTTGCGTTTGCACTCGACGCACACGCTGTAGGTGGGGATGTTCGGCTTGCGCCCCGCAAGCGTGGCCGCGATCAGCTCGATCAATTGGTGCTTGTTGATGGGACATCCGCGCAGCTCGAAATCCACCGGCACGTGTTCGGCGATGGGGGTCGAAAGCTTCAACGTGCTGATGAACTGCGGCGACGGATACACCATGCGGATAAAATCGCCCACGTCTTTCCAGTTGCGCAGCGCCTGGATTCCGCCGGAGGTGGCGCAGGCGCCGATAGTGATCAGCGTTTTCGATTTGCGGCGCACGTCCTGGATGCGCTCGGCGTCGTGATGCGTGGTGATGGAGCCTTCCACCAGCGCGAGATCGTACGGACCGCCCCGCATCGCGCGGCTCGCTTCCGGAAAATACGCGATCTCCACTTCGCCCGCCACCGCCAGCAGCTCGTCTTCGGCGTCGAGCAGGCTCAACTGGCATCCGTCGCAGGAGGCGAATTTGAAAACTCCGATCACCGGTTTCTTCTTGCGTTTAGGATTCATACCGCGACGCCTACTGATTTACCCCCGGCCTTACGGACAGGGCTTGCTGGGAAAAGCCCCGCCGATGACGGCGGGGGTGCTCGGCTCTACAATTCATATCGATCGAGCAGCCCTCCGATCTTCGCGAATGGAAACACCGGTCCGTCCTTGCAAATAAAATTTCCGCCCCACTGGCAGCGCCCGCACAAACCCACGGCGCATTTCATGTGGCGCTCCATCGAAACATACAGATTCTCCGCCGCGAGGCCGCGCGCGACGAGCTCGCGCGCCACAAACCGCATCATGATCTCCGGTCCGCACACCATCGCCGTCGTTTCGGCCGGCTGCAGGCGCACGTATTTCAGCAGCGTGGTGACCACGCCCACGCGCCCGTGCCAGCTCACGCCTCCGTAATCCACGGTCGAAAGCACCTGTGTGTCTTTTTGTTTGGCCCAGGATGCCAGCTCCTTGCGAAACAGAATGTCCCGCGGGCTGCGCGCGCCGTACAGGATCACCAGCCGGCGATACTGATCGCGATTGCGCAGTACGTGATAAATCGCCGGGCGCAGCGGCGCCAGGCCGATTCCGCCCGCGACCACCACTACGTCCCGCCCGCGCGCCGTTTCCACCGGCCACGGCGTTCCATACGGACCGCGAATCCCCAGAGATTCGCCCGGCTGCCGGCTCACCAGCGCCTTGGTCGCCAGACCCACCGACCGCACCGTGTAGGTATGGCCGCCCGCGTCCGCATCGCCGCTGATCGAAATCGGCAGCTCGCCCACGCCGAACACCCACATCATGCTGAACTGCCCCGGCTCGAATCGGGACAGGTGGCCGTCGGGCGGCGCAAGCGTCAGCGTGAACGTATCCGGAGTCTCTTTCTCGACCGCCCGGACAGTCCACGGCTGCGGGATCGCCCAGTCCGCCGGCATGGTTGAAAGACTCATAAGCAAGCGCCGTTAACCCGCGCCAGAACCAGCACGGCGCTAGGCGAGCGCCGCCGGTAATGGCGGGGGTGATTTCCAACGTCAATCGGCTGCATACACATCCAGCAATTGAAGCCGGGTCGCGTCCAGACGCCGGTTGATGCTCTGCGAAAAACGCTTCAGCAATTCGTAGCCGAGATCGTGATTCTGCTCGCACTTGGTGCGCAGGCATTTCGCATCGAGCGCGATCGCCCGCGTCGCGTCCATCGCCCGCGCGCCGAAGCGCCACGTATACGGCGGAAGCAGCCACGACCATCCCAGAATGTCGCCCTCGCCGAGCGTATCCACCACGATCGGCTTGCGCTGCGGCGGATGGATCTCGATCGCCACCCGCCCCGCGCGGATCAGATAAAATTCGTTCGCTTCTTCGCCCTCGCGCAGGATATATTTGCCCGGCTCAAAGCGCACGTTCGACGCGCAGCTCACCAGCAGGCTGATGTAATACGATTCGAGATCCGCGAAAAACGGGTGCTCGACGATCACTCTCTCAAGCGTTTGTTTTTCCATGTGTGCTCCCGCGAATTGCCTCGACTTCTTCGGTGATATCGATTCCCACCGGGCACCATGCAATGCATCGCCCGCATCCCACGCAGCCCGACGAGCCGAACTGATCGAACCACGACCCCAGCTTGTGCGTCATCCACTGCCGGTAGCGCGCCTTCCCCGACGCGCGCACGCTGCCCCCGTGAATGTAGGAAAAATTCATGCTGAAGCAGGAATCCCACAGCCGCCAGCGCTCCGCGTGCGCGCCCGAAAGATCGCTCGAGTCTTCGATGGTGGTGCAGAAGCACGTCGGACACACCATGGTGCAGTTGGCGCAGGAAAGGCAGCGTTGGGCGACGTCATCCCAGCGCGGATCCTCGAAATGGTGGAACAGCAGATCGCGAATTCCGCGATTGTCGATCGCCCGCGTCTGCGCGCGCGCCGCGGCTTCCACGCGCCCGGCCGCCGCCCGCAGATCCTCGTCACGCGCCGGATCGCCTTCGAGTTGAGCCAGCACTTCGCTCCCGCGATCCGTCGCCGCTTGCGCCAGAAACCAATGTTCGCCCGCGTTGACAATCTCGGTGAGCCGGATATCGACCCCCGCATCGCGAACCTGCGGCCCCGTTCCCATCGACGCGCAAAAACAGGTGGGCGCGGACTGCGTGCATTCCACCGCCACGATGAAAACCTGCTCGCGCCGTGCCTGATAAATCGGGTCGCCAAACGACCCTTCGAGCAGCACCCGGTCCTGAATGCGGATCGCGGCCAGGTCGCACGCCCGCACGCCGATGAACGCAAACCTGCGCCGCTCGCGAGAAGGCTCCAGAACGCGGAATACGCCGTCCTTCTGTTCCGCCTCGAATAATTTCACCTGCGCCGGATGCAAAAATTTCTTCCAGCTCTGCGGACTCGACGCGTAGCCGAAAAAGGCCGCGTCACCGCGTGGTTTCAGCCGGTAGCGCCCGGCTTCCTGGTCATCGGTCACCCCGCGCGGCAGCTCGTCCGCGCCCGAAATCCGGTCGTACACCACGGCCCCGTCGCGAACCACCGGCCCGATCACTTCATAATTGCGCGCCAGCACCTCGATCAGCCGGTACAACTGCCCGGGCGCGAATCGAAATTGTGGAGATGGTTGCAACGGCTCCCCGCTTCAAGAAGGATTGTTCGAA
>JASHWA010000211.1 GCA_030044325.1 Bryobacteraceae bacterium | reverse complement strand
CGAGGAAGAGCATCCCGCGTTCCTTCCAGAATTTCGCCAGGCTCAGCGGGCGGGTCTGCGTTCCCGGCACGACGCCGCGCGCGAGGGCGCTATCGCGGACTTTTTCCATCGCCTCCACCATTTTGGGGTGTTCGAAATCACCGGGAACGCCGAGCGAGATCGACAGATCCACGGGGCCGACCATCACCACGTCGATTCCGGGAACGGAAAGCAGCTCGTCGCGGCGCTCCACGGCGAGCGCGGTTTCGATTTGCAGCACCACCATGGTGTTTTGGTTGATGTGCTCGATCATCTGAGGGATGGTCGCGCGCTCCCATTCGATGTTGGTGGCCGAAAGCCCGAAGCCGCGGATCCCCAAGGGCGGGAATTTGGTCCAGCTCACGGCTTTTTCGAGCAGCTCCGGCGATTCGACGCGCGGGAAGATGACGCCTTGCGCTCCGCAATCGAGCGCGCGCGCGACCAGCGCGTACTGCATGTCGGCAACGCGAACGATCGGCGACATTCCCGCAATCAGCGACGCGCGGCACAGATCCTGGAGGGTTTCGATGCCGAAACCGCCGTGCTCGGCGTCGAGAAAAGTCCAGTGGAATCCGGCGGCGGCGAGAATGCGGGCGACTTCATCGGAGCGGATCTGGCCGAAGGCGCAGCCCAGCTGCAATTTTCCCGCTTTTAAATTTTGTTTGACGGAATTGATTCGCATTTTGGATTAAATAGACAGCACCCGGTGGTCCGGACAGTCGACACTCACGGAATCGAGAAGCATGTCGATGAGTCCCAGGCCCTGGCGGGCGATGAAGGGAAGAATGGAATAGAAGCGCTCCTGAAGGTGCCGGTGCGGAAAAGTGAGATTGGCGAGATAGGCGGCTTCGGAGGCGGCGCGCTCATCGCGGCGCATGCTTTCGCGCTCGATTTTCCGGCGCGATTTGTCGAGCTGGTAAACCATTTTCGCTTTATTTTTGGAGAGAGAGTCGGCGAGAGTGTGGTCGAATTTTTCGAGCTCGCGGTGCAGGCAATCGAGATTGTGAGTGAGGCCGTCGTGGGCGTCGGCGAAGGCGCGTTCGACCGCTTCGGGGACCAGGGCGCGGGCGATCTTTTCCTTTAAGTGCTCGGGATCGATGAAAGTCTCGGCGAGCGAGAGATGATAGCGGTTCAACAATTTTTCGGCGCGCGGCTCGAGCAGCGTGAAGGATGCGCGCGAGGTGACCACCGGCATTCGGCCGAGCAGATCTTCGTAGATGACCTCGGATTGCGCGAGGTAGGCGAGCTCGGCCGGACCGCCGACGTAGGCGACAGTGGGAAGCAGATAATCCTGCACCACGGGCCGCAGCAGGGCGTTGGGGGAGATTTGGGCGGCGCGATCGCGCAGATCGGCGAAATCGGAGCCGGCGCGGCGCAGCGGGACGCGCTCGCCGTTTTCGAGCAGAAAAAAGAGCGACGTTTTTTCTTCCAGATGAACCTGCGCATGATAGCCGGCCGATTCGAGGGCGTGGTTGCGTTCGAGCAGCTTGGACTTGAGCTGGGGCGCGGCCTCGAGCGCCTGGGAGACCAGGGGCGCACCGATTTTTCGAATCTGGGGATCGAGCGGATCGAGAAACAGCAGACCGAGCTTATCGAGAAGCTTTGCGAGCAGCGCCCGGAACGCCGCGCCCATGGTGGCGCCGGGCGTGTATGCGTCTTTGACCAGCGCGATGACGTCTTCGCCATGCGGGAACGGCGCGAGCAGGCGCGCCAGATCGTCCACGGGTGGGCGATCGAGCACGATGCCGCCGACGGGACGCTGGCGTCCGTTCGATTCCTTGGGAGCGACGCTCAATTGAACCGGCTGGTAACTGGAATCGAAAAGCCAGGCGTGATCGACTTCGGCGAAATCGTGATCTTCGGTGGCGAGCCAGAAAACCGGGACCGCGGGCATTCCGCGACGGGTGAGCGTTCGCGCCAGATGCGCGGCGGTGATGGCTTTGTAGATGGTATAAGCGGGGCCGGAAAACAGGCCGACCTGCTGGCCGGTGACGACGGCGACGGTTCCGGGCTCGGCCAGGCGGCGCAGGGATTCGCTTTCGCCATTGTGAACGCGTAGCGCTTCGACCATCGCTTGACGGCGCGCGGCCGGGTAATCGATCTCGGCCGCGGCTGCCGAGAGGGCGGCGGGATCGTGGGGATTGTGCCGGTAGAAGCGCGCTACCCGATCGAAATGATAGGTGAAATCGGCAAAAAGCTCGGTGGTGCCGGGGACGTCGGTATGGCGGATACAGGCCGGGTCCATGATTGGGACGGGTGCTGACAACGGTCCAAGAGTAGCAGATGCGCACGGGGCGGCGGAAGTCGCAGGAATAACAGAACTGTTACGTTGGAATCAATGGCGGGCGTGTATATTTCGTACCCGTTTTGCGCGCAGAAGTGCACGTATTGCAACTTCGCCTCAGGAGTTTTGCCGAAGGAACTCGAATCGCGATATGCGGAGGCGGTTTTGCGCGAACTCGAATCGGAGCAATGGAAATGGACGCCGGAGACGGTCTATCTGGGTGGAGGGACGCCGAGCGGGATGGATTCGGGCGCGCTGGCGCGGTGGCTTGCGGCGATTCCGGGGGAGTGGATGGAGGCGACGATGGAGGCTGCTCCGGGCTCGATCGATCGCGCGAAGGTTTTCAAGTGGGCGCGGGCGGGGATCAATCGGGTGAGTTTGGGCGTGCAGTCGTTTGTGACGGCGGAACTCAAGCGGACGGGGAGGAAACATTCGGCGGAGATGGTGGCGAATGAGATCGCGATGCTGAGGGAGGGCGGGATCGAGTCGATCAGCGTGGATCTGATCGCGGGGTTGCCGGGGCAGACCGGGGCGAGCTGGGAAGAGTCGCTCGAGTGGGTGGAAAAATTGGGCGTGCCGCACGCGTCGGTGTACATGTTGGAAGTCGATGACGACAGCCGGCTGGGGCGAGAAATTCTCGCCGGCGGGAAGCGCTATGGCGCCTCGGAGGTTCCGGACGAGGACCGGATCGCTGAGATGTATGAGCGCGCGGTGGAGCGGCTGAGGCGCGCCGGACTCGCGCGTTATGAGATTTCGAACTTTGCGCGGCCGGGATTCGAGTCGGCGCACAATTTGAAGTATTGGCGCAGGGAGCCGTATCGAGGATTCGGCTCGGATGCGCATTCCTTCGATGGAGGGTGGAGGTCGCGGACGGCGGAATCGGCGGCGGAGTACGTGGAGCGGCGGGGCGTGGTGGAACGAACGCGCGCGGACGAGACGGGCGAGCGGTTCTACCTGGGGCTGAGATTGAGCGAAGGAATCGAGGGCGAATTGGCTCCGTTCGAGGACGTGATCGAGCGGTTTTTGCGCGAAGGACTGCTGGAATTCGCGAACGGGCGGTTGCGATTGACCGATCGCGGAGTGTTGTTGTCGAACGAAGTGTTCGCGGAGTTTGTGGGGGCGCGTGTTTAGAGCGCCGAGACAGCCGGCAAGACCGGCTGTCCCGCGCGATCAGTGCATGCCTCCGGTGGTCGAAGTGATCGGGTAGCCGAGCTGCTTCGCGGCGCTCTCCCAGATATGAAGGTGCTCTTGCAGGGTGGGCAAGGCGTCCTGGGCCAGCGTTTTGATATCGGCGTTGGTGGTGGTGTTGATTTCACGCTCGAACTCGGCGATGACGGCTTTGTGACCCGCGACCATGGCTTCCACATACGACCGGTCGAACGCGGCGCCGGTTTTTGGCGAGAGCGCGCGATAATCTTCACGATCTTGCGCGCTCAGAGTTGAAGGAAGCGTCACATCCATTTTCGAAGCGAGCGCTTTCACCTGATCTTCCAGCCTGGTGTGATCCGTAATCATGCGCTGGCCGTCCTGTTTGACAAGACTATTTGAAGCGTTTTTCTGCGCCAGCTCACCCAGCTGGATTTCGGAACGATTCACCTCCGACGCTTTGTCGAGAAATGCCTTGGGACTCAGGGCTTTTCCCGAGGTCATGGTTTTCGCCGAATTGGGTTGCGCCCAGGCGACCGAGGCCAGTAACACGACGAGTGTACAAAGAATTCTCATAAATTCACCTAACTAATAGACCTCCGGCCGGAGGGTGCTGTTTCCGGGAGCGCGGGCGATCAAGTCGGGTGGGATGGCGTTAACTTTGCGCTTTTTTGAGAACGCGGGTGAGGCCGGTCATGGCGCGATCGACGTCCTGCTCGGTCAAAATGTAGGGCGGCAGCATGCGCAGGACGGTTTCGTGTGTGCAATTGATGAGCAGGCCTTCTTCGATGGCGTCGAGGACGATCTGCTTGCCGGGGATATCGAGATCGACGCCGATCATCAGGCCGAAACCGCGAATTTCCTTGATGAACGTAAAACGTTTGGCGAGATCGGTGAGGCGCATGCGGAAATAGCTGCCGACTTCGGTGATGCGCGGGAGCAGTTCGTCGAGAATGTCGAAAAATTCGAGAGCGACGCGGCAGGCGAGCGGTCCGCCGCCGTAGGTCGAGCCGTGCATTCCGCTTCCGATGGACGCCGCGGCGCGTTCATTGGCGACGATGACGCCGAGCGGAATTCCGCAGGCAATCGGTTTGGCCGCGACCATCACGTCAGGCAGGATGGCGGGCTCGAACATCTGGTAGGCGAAATAGGTTCCGGGGCGGCCGACGCCGCACTGGATTTCATCGAAGATGAGCAGCGCATCGTGGCGATCGGCGAGCTCCCGCGCGGTGCGGACGTACCCGGCGGTGAGCGGAAAAATTCCGCCTTCACCCTGGACGAGTTCGAGAACGATGGCCGCGGTGCGATCGCTGACGGCGTTGTGAAGCGCGGCGGCGTCATTGCGCGCGACGTGATGAATTCCGGTGAGCATCGGCTCGAAATCGC
>JASHWA010000210.1 GCA_030044325.1 Bryobacteraceae bacterium | reverse complement strand
CGCGGATTGAAACCTGCCACAACGCTTAACAATGGGCGGGACGGTCCACGAAAGTATTTGAACACGCTTCCGCGCGCGGTTACGACGGCAGATTCATCATCTTCACCAGCTTTGGCCAGCGAGGATGCTTGCGAAGAGGCTCCCGAGCCCGAGCCGTGGCAAGATACCCCGCCGCCGGCTGGCGCCGTTCAATCCATCGATCGCCGGGTCCATCGAACCCGGCGGCGAAGAACAAGAGTGCGCCACGGCAGTGCGCATGGTGGCGAAGCGCAGGATCACCTCCGCTCCACCAAACGCGAGGAAACTCAGAAATGAAACCCGATCGAACCCGTATACGCCCGCGGCGAGACGTAATGCGTCCCGCTGAAAGTTGAAAGGAAGTTGTACAGCACGTCCGCGTTCGTCAGGTTCACGACCTCCATTCGAACGCTCCACTGGAATCGATCGCCCTGGAAAATGTTGTCGTGTCCGATCGCGACATCGAATAGACTCCGCGGAGCCACGCGCGGCGGATTGTGATCGTTGTTTTCGGTTCCCGGCGCCGGAATGCTCAGCATGGTGGAGCCGTATTCCCCGGCGGGACACAGATCGTTCGGGCTGATCGGCTGGGCTGGCGTCGCGTACACGTTTCCGCAGAACAGCCCTGCCTCGAACTGCTGATCCGGTGTCAGATTGGATACGTCCACCATGCCGGCGGACCCCAGCGGCCCGTTCGCGCATTTGCCGCCGGCGCAGGGAACCGCTCCCGCGACCAGGCCGGAATCGAAACGCCAGTTGACTGCGGTCCAGGCTCCCTTCATACGGCCTCGCTCGAACGGCTCATATTGGATGTGCGTCGTTTGATTGAATCTTTCGTCGTGATCGATTCGGAACACGCCGCCCGCGCCGAGCGAGGTAGGCGTGGTTCCGATTCCGCTCACCTGCGGCTCGAAGAATCGCGCCGCGACGCTTGACATCACCACGAAAGCCGAAACTCCGTGCCAGTTGGGTACGCTCGCGCGCAGGGCGAAACCGGGAATTTTGGATTTCTCCCACTCGATCGGAAACGTGATCGGGGAGTTTGCAAAAACACTGAAATCGTAGGCGCGGTCCGTGTACTTCCAGATGTACTCGCCGGAAATCACCAGATGCTTCCCGAAAGCCTGCTGGAATCCCGCGTGATACTCGCTGCGCGTTCCCGGCTGCAGAGGCGAGGTGATGCAAGGGTATCCCTGAATCGTGGTCATGATCGCGTAAATCACCGGATTGCTGCATCCCTCGCTCGACAGCACCAGATTTTCGTTGAACGGAGTTTCGAGCGTCCGTGCGTAAGAGAACGAAAAAGCCGTTCCCGTCGGCTTAAGCCCGTACGAAATCCCGATCCGCGGCTCGGCCAGTCCGGATTTTGTGATCCCGTCATAATCGTCGCCGCGCATGCCCAGCCGGATCGTCCAGGCCTTAACCTTGATAAGGTCCTCCAGGTACGGCGAAAGCTCGCGTACGTTCGCATGACCCGCGAACACATACCGTCCGCTGGCCGATCCGGGACAGTGACTCGCGGCGGGCGTCGGACCAGTCAGGGTTAAGTCGTAACAGGGTAGCAGCGGATAGTAGTTCGGATTCGGCTGGAGCGGTAGCGGGCAGTTGTGGTTTTGCGCCTTCAGGTTCGGCGTTCCATTCGCGTTCAGGCACACGGAGCTGAACGTCGGATCCACGATTCCGAAGCTGTCTTGTTCGGTAAGGACGGAATCGTACCATTCGATTCCCACTTTTATGTTGTGGATGCCTTTCGTGTACACCCAGCTCCCGCGTGTCCCAAGGTTGGTCAGACGCCGGGCCTGAGCGACGCTCACGCTTTGTAGACCTGGAATGAAATCCGCGAACGGATCCGCGCTCGGATAATAGTTGAACTGATCCTGCCGGACCCAGCCGCCGATCGTCAAGACACTGTTTGCATTCACGATATGGATCCAGTTCGGCGCCAGGTTGAAGGTTTGGATCTTTGAGACCTGATCCGTCGAACCGACCGGAAGGCCGTTCGGTCCCAATCCATCATCGTTCACCACCAGCCCATTCCACGCGGTCGCGTCCTGCATGTCGTAGGAATTGGGCGTCTGGAACCAGGAGCGCGTGAACTGGAGATTCAAGCCGACGGTGTCGTTGTCGGCCGGTTTCAGATCGAAGCGATCGAAAAAATTCGCTTGGTTTCCGTGGTCGTGCATCACCTGGAATTCCGGGGCGTCCAGGAACCGGCTGGTATCAAGCCCGTTCGCCGCAATGAAATTCCCCCACCGGTTTCCTCCGTATCCGAGATCGAACCCTCCATTCACCGTCCCGAAGTTGCCGAACGAAGTCGTCACCGATCCCCGCGGGAGTGTTTGCCCGAGCCCGGACCGTGTCGTCGCCACAATCACAAGACTCGTCTTGTCGCCATATTCCGCAGGCGGAGCGCCCTCGATCACCTGCATCGAGTCGACCGACTCGAGCGGAAGCTGGTTCGAAAACACTTTGCTTTGCTGGTCCGTGATGGGCTGCCCGTCGATCGAGAACGAGTTTTCGGCATGATCGCCCAACCCATGGAACAGACCGTTGGAATCGGCCGCGACGCCCGGCGTCGCCAGCGTCACCAACGAGCTCAGCGAGGAAGACTGGCTTTCGAGCGGCAGTTTGTTGAAAAGTTGACGGCTCACGTCTGTCCGGATTTCCGGATCCGCCTCCAGCAGGTCCGCCGAAGCTTCCACCGTCACATTTTCTGTGGCCGCGCCAAGCCGCAGCTGAAAGCGCAGCTCGACCGGCACGGGCGACCTCACGTCGACACTCCGCTCCGCGGGTTCGAATCCTGCCGCGGAAGTAGTCACCTGGTAGTTGTTATACGGAACGTTTAAGAATCCAAAGGACCCCTGCGAATCGGTTTGGGCGGCTTGCGTGTAGTGCGAAACCGGATTGTAAATCTGAACTCTCGCCGATGGAACGGCCGCGCCGGACGGATCGAGCACCACTCCCCGAACGGTCCCCGAAGCGGCTTGCGCATTCATGATCGCGCTGAGCGCGAGCAGCGCCCCCGTGACTGAGAAAACCCTCATACGACCCAGTCTCCGGCGCAATAGCGCGCACGGAGCCTGAATCGAATCGTTGCCATCTCACGCATCATGAGCGGTAGACCCCAGCGATCAGAAGACCTGAGAGTCGAGCGGCCCAGCGCAAAAGAGTTAAGAAATACATGAGCCCGCGGTTGTACGGTTCTTGAAGAAAGCAACTGACTGCCCGGCTAGTGTGCTGTCCGCGGGTCCTTTATTTTCTATATGATCGGCGTTGTGCTCTGTGGCGGCGTTGCTAGAGATTGCGCGAAAAACCGCAGCTCTGGCGCAGGAGTGCGCCACATTTGAGCTAGAAATCCGGTGTCGTGCCCCTGAATTGCGCCCGTCTTCGCTCCCGGAAGCTCGCGACCCCCTCCCGGAAATCCTCGCTCTTCAATATGTGACGCATGTCCTCCCGAACGCGCTTGGCCGCCATGGGCTCCCCCTCCTCAATCGACAGGCGTGCGCTCCGCAGCGTCGCCGCGACCCCCATGGGAGACTGCGCCGCCACGCGTTCGGCGATCGAGACGGCACGCTCCAACTGTCGTCCCGGCTCGGTCACCTCCTGGACCAGCCCCATTCGCAGAGCCTCGGCCGCGCCGAACTCGTCTGCCGTCAGCAGGTAGCGCATCGCGTTTCCCCAACCTGCTTCCCGCACCAAGCGGAACGTCGCGCCGCCCAACGGATACAGTCCCCGCGCGACCTCGATCTGCGCGAATCGTGCATCGCTCGCCGCAACCCGGATGTCGGAGGCGAGCAGCATCTCGATCCCGATCGTGAACGTAATCCCATGCACTGCCATCACCACCGGCTTGCTCAGATGGGTTCGCATCCCGAACGGATCGATCTCGCCCGCTTCCAACGCAAATGGGTCCTCGCGCGCGAACAGCGGCGCAAACTGTTCGAGATCGATTCCGCCCGTGAAGTGCGGTCCGTGCGCGAACACTACCGCGCAGCGAAGCCCGCCGTCTGCCTGGTAATCGCCGTAGGCTCGCGCCAGGTCATGGAACATCGGCGGATCGAACGCGTTGCGTTTCGCCGCGCGATTCAGTCCGATCAGGAACACATGCCCGCGGCTCTCGGTGGTGATGTGAGACATAAGAACAGCCAGCGTACCATTGCCGAAGCGCCGCCGCGCGCCGTTCTTATGCCGCCCGCTCGTAGTGCAGCGGACGATGCGAGTGGCTCCTCCAGAAGTAGGCGAGAACCACAACGCTCGCCGCGGCGGCGTAAGCGCACCACAGCGACGTGAAGGCATAGGTCTTCACCACCAGAACGATGAGCAGGATGATCAGGTTCGCCACGCCGAACAGGATCATGTCGGAGACCTCGGAAAAAAACAACGAACCGCAGGTGGCGATCACGTACACGACAGCGACCATCAGGTTGTTGGTCGCTGGATTGAGATAGTCGATGCTGTTACCTTTGATGAACACCTGGGTGGGAAAGGCGGCGAGCGCCCACAAAATATAGAGCGAGGTCGCGATGCCGACGGCGAGAAAGGGAAGCATTCGTCTTCTGCGTTTCACCGTTGGCTCGAACAGCATCACACCGAGCGGTAGCAGAAACGGTAGCAGGCCTTGCGCATACAGCATGAAAGCCGCGCCCATGTTATGCGTCACCGCCGGTGACAGGATGCCGTCCAGGCCCAGCCACACGAAACCCTCGATGAACTGATGAACCGCGAAAAGCGTGGGCAGCGACGCAAACAGCAGCTCGCGGCGGTGCTTGACCTTGGTCAGGGTCGCAATCCCCACACCACCTAGAACCGCACTGCCGACAAAATTCACTCCGGCTGAGAAGCACACGGCTTGTTGATCCTCCACGATTGTCCGGCGCGATCGTTTTTAAGGATATATCGACGCAGCCGCGAAATCCACCGGAAGGCAACAGCGCAAGCGCGTGCGAGCGAGTGCTCCCCCATCACGGGGCAGGATCGGAGAGCAGTCCTTTTTCGACCAGCACCGGCGCCTTGCGGTGATGGGTCGCCTGCTCGTAGGCATAGGCCCAGCCGAGCAAGTCCCCGTCCCTCCACGGCCGCGCGGAGATCTCCAGGCCGAACGGAAGGCCACTGGGATAGAAGCCGCCGGGTACCACCACAGCGGGAACACCGATCATGTTCACCCAAGCGGTGTCGCTATGCGGGCCTCCGCTGATCCTGCCGTCCTGCGGCATGGTCTCATCGGGAGGAGGCATCTGCGTCGCGGGGTAAACATATCCGTCGAGATGCATCCGATCGAGCGTACCCGTGTACATGTCCAGCGCCTTTTGGCGAGGAAGCGTGACATTGGCCGCCGCTTGCGGATCGGTTTCGAAATTGGCTTGGACAACGTCCCGCCGCTTGCGATCCACCGGCTCATCGATCGCATGCCACTCGTTGCCGCCGATAATCGTGGGCGGCAGAGCCGCTCCGACCGCTTTCCGGTATTCCTCCGCGGAGTGGTATTGCGCTGGTCCGAACTCGGCGAGGAATTTTTCCGTTCCTTCGCGGATGTAGGGAACGGTGCCGATTCGCGCCGCGATCGCGGCAAAACCGTCGGGCAGGACCGAATCGTCCATTACCACGGTCGCGCCGGCGGCGCGCAGTCCATCCAGCGCCTTCAGGAAAGCGTCCCGTGTTTCCGGCTTCAGCGGCAGTCGCGCGCTTTCCATTCTGTGCTTGACCTCCTCGGAAGTCTCCGACGCGATGATGCCCTGAAACGGAGTCCCAGCCCCGTCGATAATGAACGCCGGAACGCCGAAGCGCTTGCCCTTCAGCGAATCCGTCTTGAGATATTGCGTGTACGGCCCGGGCTGCGCTTTGCTGGAGGATCCGGCCGTGCGCGCATCGAGCGGATCTTCTCCCGCCATCGCGCTCAACGCGATCGCGGCGTCGGTTACGTCGCGGGCGATGGGACCGGTATTATCGAGCAGCCAGTCGAGGGGCGCGATTCCAGCGATGCTCACCAGGCCGCGCGTCGGGAATACGCCCACCACGGAACTCGTCGCGGCCGGCATGCGGATCGAGTTTCCGGTATCGGTTCCATTGCCCAGGACCGCGTAATTCGACGTGACCGCGGTTACCGTCCCTCCCGACGACCCGCCCGGACTGAAGCGCACGTCGTACGCATTTCCGGTGCGCCCGTAAGCGCTGCTGCGATTGGTGTCGCTCGCGGCAAAATCCGGCATGTTGGTCTGTCCGATGATCACTGCTCCGGCGGATCGCAGCCGGGCGACAATGGTCGCGTCCCGGGGAGCGACGAGTTCATGGCCGCGAACCTTGTACCCCTTCCAGCCGTCGGTGGTGACCAGTCCCTTGACGCTGGTATTTGCCTTGGTGACGATCGGCACTCCCCACAGCGCACCGGGCGCAAAATTGCTATCGCCCGCTTGGGCTTCGGCGTCCTCGCGCGCCGCGGCGGCGAGCGCTCCGGCTTCGTCCAGCGTCTGCACTGCCCGATAGATTCCGTTGTATTTTTTCGTTCGCGCGATGTGCCACCGGACCACTTCGGTGACCGTGTATTTGTGGCTGCGATACAGCGCTTCGAGCCGCGGGATCGTGATCTCGATGAGATCGCGATCGATTGCCCGTTGCGATCCCACGCTTGCGTTTCGAACCGTATGCGAACAGCCGCTGAGAAAAACCATAAGGGACAAAAGCAGAGCGCGTGCGGTTTGCATGGTCTTCTTATTATCGCTGCGAACCCGTCGCAATCAGGTTCTTGGAATGGCCGATTCGGAATTCGAAATTCCTTCGTGGTATCATGAAGCGTTAGGAGTTTCGGCATCTTCGCATCAGTCCGGTAATTACCGCCCTCGTCCGATCCTGCCCCGATCCATCAATATCCAATAGAGGAACACATGAAGAAAATTTTTGTAGGCAATCTCAGCTATGGGGCAACCGAACAATCCGTTCGAACTGCATTTGAGAGGTATGGCGCCGTTGACCGCGTCGACCTGATCACGGACCGCGACACCGGCCAGGCCAGAGGCTTCGGTTTTGTCGAGATGAGTAACGGCGCTGAAGCGGATCGAGCCATTGCCGGGCTCAATGGTGCGGAACTGGACGGCCGTGCGCTCAATGTGAACGAAGCTCGGCCCAAGTCCGAACGCGGATCGGGAGGTGGATTCAGGTCACGCGGGAACAACGGCTCGCGCAACCGCTGGTAAGCCCGGGATACCGGAATTTATCAGCTCACAGGGTATCGCCGCAGCCTGACTTACATCGCCGCAGCCACCAGGACGGAGTACAAAATATTCGCCTGGTAGCTGCCGATGCCGGTGACCAGATCGTAGCCCGTGCCGGCCGTGCACTGCGAACCGCAGCTGCCGTTGGTCCCGGACGTGATGTCGTGGAAATCGGTCAGGTAATTGGCGGAATAGTAGGCCGTGTACAGATCCTGGGCCGCCTGGCTGAGAGTGCCATTCCCATTGCCCGCGCGTATCGCGTTCACCAGCGTAAAGAACGAAGCCCAGTCGGGACTGGCGACGCTTGTCCCGCCCACCTGCACCCATCCACCGTAGCCGTAGGTGTCATATACAGGAACGCCAGTGTTCGGATTCGAGTCGGAGGCGATATCCGGGACGCAGCGCGCGGTGGTGGACCAGGTTGAGCACGCCGGATTCTGCCATGTCGGCTGCGCTTCGTACCCGCTGAGTCCGCCGCCGCTGTCGCTCCAGGCCGTTTCAATTCCATACCTTATCGTGAAAGGATTGGGCCCCGGGAGAGCGCTGGGAAGAGAGAGAGTGGTTCCTCCGGCGGCGATGACACACGGCGAAGAGGACGGATAAATGACTCCGTGTCCGCCGTCGCCGGAGGAGGCGACGAAGGTCACCGCCTGGCCGTTTCCGTTGGTGATGTTGCAGAAGTAGCTGTCGAAGGTGTTCTCGCCCTCGAACTCGCTGCCGCCCCAGCTCATGGAAACCACCGTGGCGTTATAGGGGGAACTGACGGCCACACTCACCGCCGTAAGCAGGTCAGTGAAGCTGTTGCTATTGGCTTCAAACAGAATAATGTTCGCCTGGGGCGCGAGCGCGCACGCCTGCTCGACGTCCAGCGATTCCTCCAGGGCCCAACCCGAATTGTCCGTCGGGCTGCCGACCTGCACTACCGTCGGGCTGCAGCTCAAGTGGAACGTTGATGCATATTCCGCCACATCCGACAGAATATTGGGATCCACGAAGGCGTCTATAAGAGCAATCGTTTGCCCGGCTCCCTGGCTGGGAATCCGGTTGAATCCATAGGCCGACTTAAACTCCACCGGCAAGACTCCGGTGGGGGTGCTGTTATTGGTCACGCTCGCGAGAACAATCGGCGGCGTGGCGAAGATTCTGGTGCCGTCAGGGATCTGCGCGATTAAGGGAATTGCCACCGCGGCCAGTGTCAAGCCCGCAAGCCAAACGGTACGTTTCATCAGGTACATCCCTCCAACGTGAAAACTCCGATTCCCCCAACTGTAACACGGAACGTTACCTGGGACAAGATGGAAGGGCCCTAGGGCCTGCCCGGGAAGGCTCTTAACCGGTGGTTACAGAAGCGGCCCGAGATGTAACGATCCGAGCGCCCGGTTCATCTCGGTACACAGGGCGGCCATCGGGAGTTGCCCGCAGAACGAGGAAATGCGATGAATAGCCTTGTTCGTTATCAGCTCATACCGCTGGTTATCTTAACTACCTCAGGCTTCCTTGAAGGCCAGCAGGCTCTTTCGATTAGCACATCCAGTCTCCCGCCCGCCTCGGTCGGCGTGTCCTATTCGGCCACGCTCCAGGCGACGGGAGGCGTACCACCCTACACCTGGTCGCTGCTTTCCGGCACTCTGCCGGTCGGCCTGTCGCTCGACTCGTCGAGCGGCGCCATTACCGGCGTTCCGGCACAAACCTTTGCCACGCCGGGCGTTGTATCCCCCACGAGCGGTGCGACGGCGCTCACCTTCGAGGTGCGGGACTCCGCGGGCTCTGCCGTCACGGCCGCCCTGCCGATCAGTGTTGCGCTTCCGCTGACGATAACAACCACGGCCCTTCCCGCCGGGACGCAAGGATTCCCTTATAACGCCTGCATATACGTCAGTGGCGGCGATACCTCGACGGCCGGGCTGTCATGGAATGTGCAGACCGGGAATCTGCCGCCCGGCATTTCCTTAAACTCGGGCGGGACCTGTCCGGTCCTGCCGGGTGACCAGATGATCGAGGTTTCAGGCACGCCGGCGCAAAGCGGAAATTTTCCCTTCACGCTGGTGGTCCGCGATTCGGACGGCCGGACGGCGATTGAAGCTTACTCCTTGGTGATCAACCCCACGGCGGCATCGCCGGCGGCTTTGTCCCTAACGCCTTCCCAGTTGAGCTTTACCGCCATCGAAGGGAGCACGGCTTCCCTTGCGCAGTCCGTGGCCGTCTCGCTTACCAGCGGGGGAAGCGCCGGGTATAGCGCGAGCGTCTCTCAAGGCGGAAACTGGCTCAGCGTCAGCCCTAGCGCCGGGTCCACGCCCGCAACCATCATCGCCACCGTAAACGTGGGAACTTTAGGCCCCGGCAAGTACACGGGAGCCATTCAGATCAGCTCCGCGGCAGCCGTCAACACACCGCAAGCGGTGAGCGTCACCTTGACGGTCACCCCGCCGGCGCCGTCGATCACCAGCGTGATGAGTTCAGCGAGCTTCGCGGCGGGAGCGCTCGCGCCCGGCGCACTGGTGACGATCATGGGCACCGCTCTCGGCCCTTCGACCGGGGTCGCGGTGCCTTCAGCGGTGGGCGCATTCGGGACTACTCTCGCAGGTGTGCAGGCACTGTTCAACGGCACACCCGCGCCGCTGCTATACGTCTCGTCGACCGTCGTGAATGCGGTGGTGCCTTTCATCGAGTCGGGCCAGGCGATTGTTGCCGTGCAAATCAGCTATAACGGCGCGCTGTCGAACACGGTCTCCGTTCCGATTGCGGCCGCAGCGCCGGGGTTGTTCACCGCGGCGAGTTCCGGAGTCGGCCAGGGGTCGATTTTGAACCAGGATTACTCGGTAAATTCGGCGTCAAATCCGGCCGCGGCGGGATCGGTCGTGGCGGTGTACGGAACCGGCGGCGGACTGTTCCAGCCCGCCCTTGCCGACGGGACGATCGCCGGCTCGGCGCTCTCCACGCTGGTGCTCCCCGTGACGGCGACGGTGAACGGAGCTGCCGCGACGGTGGTGTACTCGGGATCCGCTCCCGGGCTGATCGCGGGAGTGATGCAGATCAACGTCGAGATCCCGGCGGGAACACCTTCGGGCAACGCACCGATCACGATATCCGTAGGGGGCGTCGCAACCCAGGCGGGTGTCACGGTCGCCGTGCGGTGATGCGTCGGGGGTGAAAAACCTCGGCAAACCCGCGGCATCACTGCCGCGGCTCGCACAATCGTAGAGCGTAAACGTCGCCGTGCGAGCCGCGCCAGTAATGGCGCGGGTCATTTGGCGTCGCGCCAGTTTTCTCCCGCACCCACGTCCACAACCAGCGGAACCTCCAGCTTCCGCACCGATTCCATTTCCGTCTTCACCATCGCCCGCAGGTGTTCCACTTCCTCCGGCGGCGCCTCGAAAATCAACTCGTCGTGAACCTGCAGCACCATTTTCGACTGCATCGCGCCGAGCTTTTCGTCGATCCGGATCATCGCCAGCTTGATCAGATCGGCCGCGGCGCCTTGCAGCGGCGTGTTGACCGCGGTCCGCTCCGCGAAATTCCGCGCGTTCGGATTGCGGCTCTGCATGTCGGGAATCGGGCGGCGCCGCCCGAACATGTTCACCGAAACGCCCGTGCGCCGCACCTCCGCGATGGTCTGATCCAGCCAGCGGCGCACGCCGGAATAGCGCTCGAAATAGGCGCGAATGTAGCGCTCCGCTTCCTTGCGATCGATTCCGAGCGAGCTCGCCAGGCCGAACGGGGTCTGCCCGTACACGATCCCGAAATTCACCGCCTTGGCGTTGCGCCGCAGCTCCGCGGTGACGAACATGGGTCCCACTCCGAAGACTTCCGCGGCGGTGCGCGTGTGAATATCCTCGCCGCGGCGGAACGCGTCGACCAGCACCGCGTCGCGCGACATGTGCGCCAGCAGGCGCAGCTCGATCTGGGAATAATCCGCGACGATCAGCTTCCATCCGGGGCGGGGAACAAACGCCGCGCGGATCTCGCGGCCGAGTTCGGTTCGAATCGGAATGTTTTGCAGGTTCGGATTGGAGCTCGAAAGCCGCCCCGTCGCCGCACCC
>JASHWA010000209.1 GCA_030044325.1 Bryobacteraceae bacterium | reverse complement strand
CCTGGTGCGCACCGATCTGGATATCAAAAAAGTCGGCGAAGTGGCGGATTTACCGCCAGATCCGTCTCCGATCCAGCTTCTGACGGCGGGTTCGTTTCGTAATCTGGGGTTCGAGGTGACCGGCAGGCTGGTGTACGAATACGAAGACGGCGGGTGGGACGAATGGCACATCGTCTTCTCGGATGGAACGAGCGGCTGGCTTTCCGACGCGCAGCTTCAATACGCCGTTTCGACGCTGGCGCCGGCGCAGCCGCTGCCGGCACAGGCCGAAATCTCGCGCGGCAAGCACCTGGACTTCAACAACGTCGATTTCGAGGTCGCGACTCTCACCGTCGCCAAATATAAGGGCTTCGAAGGCGAGCTCCCGTTTCCCTATTACGGCAAATCCGACATGCTGTTCGCCGATCTGCGCACCGCGGGCCCGCAATTCGGGACGCTCGATTACAGCGAAGAGCCTCCGCTGTTGTATTTGGGCGAATGGGTCGATTTCGACGCGTTGCAATTGAAAAATCTCAGGCAGTTTGAGGGGTGGGCATAATTGTCATCTCCCCTGGTGCAGCCTCCGATGGTTAAAGCAAAAGGGCTCAACTGCCCGAATTGCGGGGGTGCGGTAGAACTGCGCGGGTTCGGGCATGCGCTTACGGTGGTTTGTCCGCAATGCCTGACGGTGCTGGATGTGTCGACGCCGGAAGTGAAAATCCTGCGGCAGATTCAGGAAAAATATCGGGTCACTCCCAAAATTCCGCTGGGAACGCGCGGGAAAATCGGTGGCGTGGATTTCGAAGTCATCGGATTTCAGACGCGCACGATTTACGAAGACGCCGAGAGCTTCTCCTGGGACGAATATCTGCTGTTCAATCCGTATAAGGGATTCCGCTACCTGGTGGAATACGACGGCCACTGGAATTTCGTCACGCCCATGGAAGCGATGCCCCAGAGAATCGTGATTATGGGGCGTCCCGCGGTGATCTTCGAAGGCAGGCGTTTCCGCCATTTTTCGGGCGCGGAAGCGGAAACGACGTTCGTGCTCGGCGAATTTCCGTGGCGCGTTAAAACCGGCGACAAGGTGATCGATGACGATTTCATCGACCCGCCGACGGTTCTTTCTTCCGAAACCACAGACGATGAAGTCACCTGGTCACGCGGCGAGTACATTTCGGGCAAAGAAATCTGGAAAGCTTTCTCGCTCGCGGGCGATGCACCGCCGGCGTTGGGAGTGTATCTCAATCAGCCTTCGCCTTTCACAGGCGGTGGAATGTGGTTGAGCTTCGGTTGGATGCTGGCGCTGCTGGTGCTCATCGCCAGCTTTTTCGCCGCCTTCAGCGCCAACCAGACCGTTTTCGAAGATCACTATCATTTTCAGACCGGCGACGGCCGCGAACCGTCCTTTGTCACTCCGGTGTTCGAGCTGAAAGGCCGCACCGCGTCGCTGGTGCTGACGGTGCATGCGAACGTGATCAACAATTGGGGATATTTCAACTTCGCGCTGATCAACGACGAGACGGGGAACGCGTTCGATTTCGGCCGCGAAGTGAGCTATTACACCGGCAGCGACAGCGACGGCCCGTGGACCGACGGCAGCCAGACCTCGACCGCGTACATTCCTTCCGTCCCCGCGGGCCGCTATTATCTTCGCGTCGAGCCGGAGATGGATGCGAATGAGGGGTTCACCTACGTGCGCGCCGCCAACGGGCGTTTGACGCGCACCAACCAGATGAGCTATTCGATCACGCTCAAACACGACGTTCCCGATTACACCTGGTTCTGGATCGTGGCCGCGCTGCTGCTGATCCCGCCCGTGATACACACCATGCGAACGCGCAGCTTCGAGGTGCGCCGCTGGATGCAGAGCGATTATCCGCCCATCCAACATGGAGGAGATTAAATGTTTCGCTTTCCCGGGTATTTCGCGTACGGCCTGGCGCTGCTCACCGGCCTGATGTGGGCCGAATACCGCGGCTGGAGCCTGTCGAGCGTCGATCAGGTGAAGAATGTTCCCAAAACGGTGCGCGATAATCCCGGCGCGTACCGCGCGCATTATGGCTTCTATCCACGCTACGTGGGAGGAAAATAAACATGGCTGATTTCCATCCTGGGCAGTTGCTGAACGCGCTGATTTACGCGCTGCTGGGCATCGCGATCTTCCTGTTCGCCTTCATGATCATCGACAAGATGACGCCGTATCATCTGTGGAACGAGATCGTGCAGGACAAAAACATCGCGCTGGCGATTCTGATCGGCGCGATTTCACTGGGCATGTGCATCATTATCGCCGCGGCGGTGCATTAAGGAGCAATGGCCGCAGATGCACGCCAGGTACGAAAATGTGGCGCACGCACTGTCGCGTGCCGCGTCGCCGCTGGTGGCGACGCATGAGGGTGCTTTCGCAAGTGCCGGGCGTCGGCAAGAGGGCCGGCGCGGCACGCACGAGTGCGTGCGCCACGTTGTATTTGCGTTGATTCGCGGCTAAAGAATGGCTGTTGTACTTTTTCTCTCGGTCCTGCTGATCGCGGCGTGCGGGCTCATTTATGAGCTGATCGCGGGAACGCTCGCGAGTTACCTGCTGGGCGATAGCGTATTGCAATTTTCCACGGTCATTGGAACGTATTTGTTCGCGATGGGCCTGGGCAGCGCGGCGTCGCGCTATCTGGGACGATCTCTGGTCGCGCGCTTCGTACAGATTGAGCTGCTGGTGGGCCTGGTCGGCGGATTTTCGTCGTCAGTCCTGTTCCTGGCCTTCGCCTACACCCGCAGTTTCGAGCTGGCGATGTACCTGATGGTGGTCGCCATCGGCGTTCTGGTGGGTCTCGAAATCCCGCTGCTGATGCGCATTCTCGAAGGCCGCTTCAAGCTCCGCGACCTGGTCTCGCACGTTTTGACGTTCGATTACCTGGGCGCGCTCGCGGCGTCGATCGCGTTTCCCATCTGGCTGGTGCCGAAGCTGGGGCTGGTTCGCGCGGCGATTCTGTTCGGAATGATCAACGCGGCGGTCGCGCTGTGGTCCACGTTCTTGTTTAAAGACGAGCTGCGCTCGCACTGGACGCTGCGGGCGATGTGCGCCGCGGCGCTTATCGCGCTGGGCGCCGGGATGGTTGCATCGAACTGGATTTCCTCGGCCGCGGACACGCAGCTCTTCGCCGATGAAGTGATTTTTCAGCGCGAGACGCGCTACCAGCGCATTGTGATCACGCGATGGAAGGACGATCTGCGCCTGTTTCTGAACGCGCATTTGCAATTCAGCTCGCGCGACGAGTATCGCTATCACGAAGCGCTGGTGCATCCCGGATTGTCGTCGCTTCCCTGGGCGCGCCGCGCGCTGGTGCTGGGCGGGGGCGACGGGCTCGCGGTGCGCGAGCTGTTGAAATACCCGAATCTCCAAAGCATCACGCTGGTGGATCTCGATCCGGAGATGACGAAACTGTTCACGGAAAATCCGCTGCTCGCGCCGTTGAACGATCACTCATTCCGCAATCCGCGCGTGCACGTGATCAACGCGGACGCATTTGCGTGGCTCGACAATCAAACCGAATCGTGGGATTTTGTGGTGGTCGATTTTCCCGATCCGACCAGCTATTCGCTCGGAAAACTGTACACCACGGCGTTCTACAGGTTGCTGCGAAAGCGTGTGAGCGAGAACGGGCTCACCGTGATTCAGAGCACGTCACCGATGTTTTCTCGCCAGTCTTACTGGTGTATCGTGAAAACCTTGCAACAGGCGGGATTCCACACCTGGCCGTATCACGTTTACGTGCCGAGCTTCGGCGAATGGGGATTTACGCTGGCGGGAAATGCGTGGGAGCCTCCGCCGTCATTGCCGCCGGGTCTGCGGTTCCTCACAGTTTCGCAAATTCCCGAGCTTTTCGATTTTCCCGAAGACATGAAGCCGGTGGAGGCCGAGGTGAACCGGCTGAACGACCAGATCCTGGTGCGGTATTACGAAAAAGAGTGGAAAGATATCGCGAGATAAGGCGGCGCGCGCACTCCCGCGCGCCGCGCTAACGGCCGGCGTAGTTGCGCTCGTAGTAGCTCTGGTATTCGCCGGATTTTACGTGCGCGATCCAGGCGGGGTTCGAACGGTACCAGTCGATGGTCGACTGCAATCCTTCCTCGAAGGCCACCTGCGGACGCCAGCCGGTTTCGCGCATGATTTTGTCGCTTGACAGCGCGTAGCGCCGGTCATGGCCGGGGCGATCGGTCACGGTGCGCATGAGCGACTCGGGTTTTGCGAGCGCGGCCAGGACCTTGCGGACCACATCGAGATTGGCGAGCGCGCGATTGCCGCCGATATTGTAGATTTCGCCGGGGCGCCCGCGCTGGATGACCGCCTGAATGGCGCGGCAGTGATCGTCCACGTACAGCCAGTCGCGCACCTGCAT
>JASHWA010000208.1 GCA_030044325.1 Bryobacteraceae bacterium | reverse complement strand
GGTGTCGAGTTCTTACGCGCGCGGCAACGAGAACAACGCATATCAGGCCGACGGCGTCTATTATCTCGGGCCGGGGGTTTCGCCCGGATATGCCGTCACCAATTTGCTGGCGCATTACGATCTGACGCGCCACTTGCAACTGGCCGTGCAGATCGACAATCTGTTCAACCGCAAATACTCGACAGCCGCGTGGCTTTCGAACACGGCGGTGACGGCGGAGGGCGCCGTCCAGTCTCTCCCGTTTCCGGTTTACACGTCCGGAGCCTACGCCGGAGACGCGCCGGCGCAGAGCGCGACGTTCTTCGCGCCCGGAGCGCCGCGGAGGGTATGGGTAGAATTGCGCGCAAGGTTTTGAAAACACTCACGTAGACAAAGCGGGCACGCGGCCGGTTGGAGCGTAAACGCGATAGTAATAATCCGATCGTGACTCGAATGCCGGTGTCCGTGTACATCGAATTGACACGATACTTCGGTAAAATTGTCCGATCCATGGCGCTTTTTCGAGAGGTTTGTTGTTATACCATGTGACGAAGAAACACTTCGAATCCGGAACAGAAAAAAGGTAAAAAGGAGCAAGACCTTGACCAACAGCAAGATTATTCTTCTCGTCGTTGCGGTGGCCGTAGTCGCGTTCGGACTGGGCTACTTTGCGAAAACGAGCACTACCGCCTCCCCGTCCACATCCGAGGTCCAGGGCACGATCGGGAAACCCGCCACCGAGACCACCGAGATCAACCCTTTCACCAACGTGGCGACCATCCCGGCCACCGTTGACCCGTCGACGATCCGATTTGAAAAGTTGAAGACGGTCTCATTAGCATCCAAGACCAAGACCACCACGGACACGGAAAACTGCAAAGAGCGGCAGTTCCGTGAATCCGACGTGACCTGCCAGTCCGTGCAGGTTCTCGAGAAGGTGAACGCCGTCGAAGCCCGCTACTCTTACGCCGGTCCGGTGGTGTCGTCTTCGGGCGAAGCTATCCCCGGCCGCGATGAGTTTTCGGTTTACTTCCACCCGGAGGATCTGAGCGCCGCCGGTCCGGTGAACAAGTTGAACCGCGAACAGGGCGCATCGTTGTTCGAAATGACCACCTCGCGGCCGACGGTCGACGAGAAGGTGATCGACAAGGCGCACTCCCAGTTCTGCGATGGCAACTATGTCGATGGCAACTGGACCAGGAAGGACCCGAATTGCCAGGATCACGTGGTGTACATGAACCAGAGCGTCGCTTCGCCCTACCTGATGGTTCAGGTGAACGTCCGCCGGCCCGCGAGCCACTAAGCCTCGCCCGAATTTCTGAGACCAGGGTCCGGAGGAAGATCCGGCCGGCTTTCGAGCCGGCCGGTTCTTTTTTTGCGTCGAACCAACGTCGCCGGATCGCGCTGTTTTTCGAACAAGCCTCAAAGCGTCCGCAGAGCTTCGGCGACCTCCTCGGCCGACGGTCTCATCTCAGGCTCCCGGTCGAGCATCTCCAAAACCAGTTGATCGATCCGGACCGGTATTCCCGTGCGCAGCGAGCTCATCGGCGCAACCGGCCGGCATTCGATCGCCTCGAAGACGTCGAGGGGCGTGTCACCCGCAAACGGATGGCGGCCCGCGGCCAGTTCGTACAGGAACGCGCCCAGCGAAAATACGTCTGACGCGCTGGTCGCGGTCTCGCCGCGCAGAATCTCGGGCGACATGTACAGCAGCGTTCCGGAAAGCGTGCCGGATATGGTGCCCGATGCGCCGATGGCATTCGGTTCGGCTCCATCCGGCGTGCCGTGGCGCGCCAGCCCGAAATCGAGAATCTTCAACACCCCGGTCTTGACCAGCATGATGTTTTCGGGCTTGATGTCGCGATGCAGGATTCCCGCCCGATGCGCGGCGGCGATGGCGCTCGCGGCTTGTCCTCCCCAGTTGATGGCTTTCGACAGTTCCACTTCGCCGGCATGTATCACGGAGCGAAAGGTGGAGCCATCCAGCCATTCCATGGCGATGAACAAACCGGCAGGCGACCGCCCCGATTCGTAAACGGTCACGATATTGGGATGGCGCAGCGCCGAGGCAGCGCGCGCCTCGGTCTCGAAACGGTCCACGGCCTGTGCGCTTACCACCAGGTGAGGGCGCAGGATCTTCAATGCGACCGGCATTCCCCCGTCGCCGCGAGCCAGGTACACTTCACCCATTCCGCCGATGCTCAGCAGCGACTCGATCTCATATCGGCCCACGCGCTGGCCGGCGGCGAGTCCGCCCGGCTGGCCGTCCAGCAGGTCGGCCGCCATATGGGTCGGCGGCGTGGTCAAAAGCATGGTGCTTGAATCCGCTTCGATCAGGGACTCGACTTCCTCGCGCAGCCGCGGGTCGAGCCGGGCCAGTAACGCCCTCCGCTCGCGCACCGGCAGATCCAGCGCTTCGTGATAAATGCGCTCGATCTCTTCCCACTCAGGTTGCCTGCTCATGTGCTTTCGCGATTCATCTCGCGGATCAGCCAGCTTCGGGCGAGCCGCCAGTCGCGGTTTACGGTCCGGACGGAAATGTCCAGCGCCTCCGCGGTTTCCTCGACGCTGAGACCGCCGAAGTAGCGCATTTCGACGATCTTGCTTTTTCGCGGATCCACCGCTTGCAGCGCGTCCAGCGCCTCATGCAGCGCAACAATCTCGGCGGCTTCCTGATGCACCGGCTGAACATCGTCGAGCGAAACGTGCGCGCGCGCCCCGCCGCGCTTGGCGGCCAGCCGGCCTTTCGCGTGATTCACCAGGATCTGGCGCATGGCCGAACTGGCCACCGCGAAAAAGTGCATGCGGTCCTTGAACGACGCGTTTTCCGAACTGGCAAGCTTGAGGTAAGCTTCGTTGATCAGCGCCGTGGGCTGGAGAGTGTTGTTATGCGGCTGCTGGCTCCAGGCGCGCCGCGCGATTCGATGCAATTCGGCGTAGACCAGGGGCATGATTTTGTTCAACGCTTCGGGATCGCCCTGGCGCCAGGCGGCTAGCAGAACAGTGATTTCACCTTGGGGTGGCTCATCCATCCGGGGGGTTCTGCTTGAGTATATATCGTAAGCAGTAAACGCTATCGCGAAAGATGATGAATTTCCCATGAATCCCGCGGTGTTTGTTTGAGTAAAGGCCGGACTGCCAGCATCCCTGTGGGACCGATACTCTTCTGCAAGTATTTCAATTCCTTGAAACTGTTCTCTAACTCGGGATCCGCAGGCACTTCCATACCGGCTTCCCGCAGCATCAGGTCACCCTTGGCGCGCGCGCTGAGCTCGGTGGTCAGATGCAGCAATGTGAGCATATCACCGCGCACCTCCGGAGGAAAGGCATCGTTCAATGACATCAGATAGGCGCCCTGAGGCGTGGTTTTGAATTCACCGCTGGCGATCATGGCCAGCAGGTCGATATCCTGATCGAGTTTGCCGCTCATCCAGCGGCCGAGCGACTGTTCGCTGATGTAGAAAACCACGACGAAAATGACCGGAAGCACCGTCATGACCACCACCGCCGAACTCACCGGAGAGAGCAAGCCCTGATTGAAGGAGGCATGCACCAGCATGGCGGTGAGGAGACCGGGTCCGAACTGGCGCACGCCGCGCCACTGCCGGCTCTCGGCCAGATAGACCGATACGAACGCTCCGATGGCCGCGGCGCCGCCGTGCATCACCGCCGTGCCGAAGCCGCGAATGATCCAGACCGTGGCGCTGGCGCTCTCGAGCGCATGCAGATAAACGATATTTTCCAATAGAGCGAATCCGGCGCCGATCGCGAAACCGCAGATGGCCGAGTCCACCATAAAGGCGACCTCGGAGGTCGCAATCAGAAAGATCCAGTAAACCGATTTGACGGTCTCTTCCACGGCCGGGGCGCCGAAGCGGGGATACTGCTCCGAGTATTGCGGGAAGTGCTGAAAGAAAAATGTATTGATTTCGTAACACAAGCCGGCCGCAAGCGCGCCCGCCGTCAGCGCCGCGAGCACCATTCGCATGGGCACCAGCTTATAGCTGTCGAGAACGCGCAAACCGGTCAGGAACAGCAGCACCGGAAACAGCGCAAAGACAATCCGCACGAGTTCGTCGATCCGCATGGCTCTTGGTTAAGATCACGATTCCGCGGACATACCGAAAGTCAGGCGGTTCCAGCCATCCTCCCGGCGGTAAGACAAAGACCCGGTCAGTTGTTTCACGAGAAAAATGCCCAACCCGCCGATGGGCCGGTCTTCCAGGTCCAAGCCCGTATCCGGCGAATCGAAATCCAGCGGATTGAACTCGACCCCCTGATCCGCCACTTCCACCTGCAGTTCGCCCGGAGAAGGGACCCAGTAGGTGATCGACGCCATGCGCGGTCCGTTGGGCGGATAGGCATGGCGGCAAACGTTTACGTAGATCTCTTCGATCACCAGATCGAGTTCATCGAGACGCACTGACGGAAGGCTGGCCTCGAGCGCGCCCTGGCGCACAAACTCCATGACCTCATGGAGCGATCCGGTCTGGGCTTCCAACGTCAGCGAACGCGGGCCGCAGGCCAAGGGTCACTCCTTGCGCGCGCTGGCCGCCGACTCCAGCGTTTCGTAGACCCGGAGCGAGCGTTTGAGTCCCGTAATTTCGAACACCTGGTTGACGAGGCCTTGGAGGCGGCAAATCCGCAGTTCTCCGCCCTTGCCTTTGAGGGTCTTGGCGATCGCTACGAAGCAGCGGAGTCCCATGCTGCTGACATAGCTGAGGTCGCCCGCATCGATGATCAGGGTGTTCGATCCCTCGGCGATACGGGCGTTGCATTCTTTTTCGACTTGCGGCGTATTTTCGGCGTCCATTCGCCCGGAGAGAACCAGGACCTGCTGATCCGATACCTGGCGTCGTTCAATGTTCACTTTAGAATAATCGCATGAGCCGCGTTGGCGTGTCTAGAATTATTCCCATAACCCGCCCGCCTGCCGTTATTCCTGGCCGCGACGCCGTACCGCGAGCAGCGTGATATCGTCGGCGCGGGGCGCGCCATCCTCGAATTGTTCGACGCCCGTATGCAAGCCCCGGATCAACTCATCCATCGACCGCGACAAGTTCGCCAGCAGATATGTTTCCAGCCGTTTTTCGCCGTAGAATTCGCCCGCTTTGTTGCATGCCTCGGTCACGCCGTCGGTGTAAACCAGCACGCCTTCATCGACCCCCAGGTGGATGGTCCGAGTCTCGTATTTCTCATCCTCGAACACGCCCAGAATGGGGCCGGAGAGTTCCTTCATCTCCCGAATGCCGCCGGCCGAGAACGCATACGGCGGATTGTGCCCGGCGTTGGCGTACTGGAGCTCGCCCGTGCGGGTGTCGAGCACGCCGTAAAAAAGCGTGATGAACATCCCGGAGTCGTATTGCCGGGTCAAGGTGTCGTTCATGTAGGTGAGACAAGGCCCGGGGGAAGGTTCGTGGCGCGTCGCGGCGCGCAGCAGGGTCCGCACGATCGCCATAAACAGCGCGGCGGGAACGCCCTTTCCGCTGACATCACCGACCACGAAGGCGAGGTGATCCTCATCGAGCAAAAAGAAATCGAACAGGTCGCCGCCCACCTCCTTGGCCGGCACCATGGCCGCGTGCAGCTCGAAATCATGGCGATGCGGGAAAGGAGGATACTGGCTCGGCAGCATCGAGCGTTGGATCGCCGCGGCGTGTTCCAGCTCGCCCGCCCGCAGGCGTTCGGCATTTTCCACTTCGGCCAGGCGCGCGTTTTCAATGCGAACGGCCGCCATGTTCGCCATTACCGTGAGCAGGCTCAGGTCCTGCTTGGTGAATTCCTTCACCACGTGCGAGGAATCGACATAAATCAGGCCGATGACGCGATCGTCGGTTTGCAGCGGGACCGCCATCATGCTGCGGATCTGGCTCAGAACAATGCTGGCATGCGCTTTAAGAGCCGCATCGGTAAGAGCGTCGCGGACCAGCAGCGAGCGCCGTTCCTGAATCACCATATCGCGCACATGCGCGCTGACGCGAAGTCCGTGTCCTTTGACCGAGCGCACCAGCAATTCGCCGTCTTCCACCGTCATGAGCGCGCCGCGCGCCGCGCCGGCCGCCTGCATGGACAGATCGAGGATCAGGTCGAAGAGTTTGTCGAGCGGCAGGTGCGTCGACAGCTCGCGGCCGGCGGTGATGAGGGCCTGCATGTGTCCGCTGGTGTCTTTGGACCGTTCCCCCACCAGGTCCTCGATGCTTTCCGACATCGTGATTCCGGTGGTGGTGGGCGCCTCCTCGGCGGTGAACACGACGCTGGACTTTTTTTCCGTGTAAGTGAGCGAGAGCTGGCCGGCGTTGATGCGGTCGCCGCTGCGCAGAACGCGCGGCGCAGAAAGGCGCTCGCCATTGACGAAGCTTCCATTCGTGCTGCCCAGGTCGCGCACCACCCATTCGCCGCCGTTACGCTCGATCGCCAGATGCTCGCGTGACAGTCCCGCGACGCCGGGATAAGAGAGCTGGTTGGCGGGACCGCGTCCCAGCCGGTAGAAATCCTCGTCAAGACGCAGATCGGTGGAGACGCCATTTACTCCGATGGTGAGAATCGACTCCGGGCTGATTGTGTTCGAAAGAGTGCGGGAGATTTCCGGCATAACATTTTTAGGTTACTTGATCGTCGAGCGCCTGATGGCTTCACCGCGCCACTAGATGACGACTCTCAGGCCGACTCGCCTCCCCGGCACTGCCGCCGATCGTCGCGGCGATAGACTAGGTGAATGCGATTTGCTCTTGCCGCTTTCACGCTTGCCTTTCCCCTGTGCGCGCAGGTCGATTCATCGCTGTTTGCCGGACTCGAATGGCGCAGCATCGGGCCGGCGGCCACGGGAGGGCGGATTGCCGATCTCGCCGTGGTGAAATCGCCGGGCCAGGCCGACATTATTTATGTCGCCACCACCACCGGGGGCGTGTTCAAGAGCGTCAATGCCGGAATCTCGTTCACTCCGATTTTCGATCACGCGGGCGCGATGATGTCTACCGGCGCGATCGCCGCCGCGCCGTCGAATCCGACCATCGTGTGGGTGGGAACCGGCGAAGCGGATAACCGGCAAAGCTCGTCCTGGGGCGACGGAGTGTATCGCTCGACCGATGCCGGCGCCACCTGGCAGAAGATGGGGCTCGCCGATACGCGGCACATCGCTAAGATCGTGATTCATCCGCGCGATCCGAATGTCGTGTACGTGGCCGCGGCGGGTCATCTGTGGGGATCCAATGCGGAGCGCGGAGTTTTCAAAACCACCGACGGCGGCAAGAGCTGGAAGAAAATTCTGTACAAGGACGAAAACACCGGCGCGATCGACCTGGTGATGGATCCGCACAATCCGGAGGTGCTGTACGCGGCAATGTATCAGCGCCAGCGCAAAGGTTGGGGGTTCAACGGCGGAGGACCGGGCAGCGGAGTTTATCGGACCATGGACGGCGGCGCGAACTGGACCGAATTGACCAACGGTCTGCCGCGCGGCGATAAAGGCCGCATCGGGCTGGCGGTCTACGCCGGCGATAATCGCATCGTTTACGCCATCGTCGAGGCCGATCCGCAACCGGCGGGCCGCGGCGAAGGTGGAGCGGCGGCTGCGCCGCAAGCGGGCCGCGGGCGGGGAGGGCGCGGAGCATCGCCCGATACGATCGCCGCGCGCGGCGGCGTGTTTCGCAGCCTCGATTCGGGCGCGACGTGGCAGCACATGACCGGGCTCGATCCGCGGCCCATGTATTACAGCCGCATCTATGTGGATCCCAAGGATTCCAATCGCGTGTACATCATGGGTTCGAATCGCGGCGTGTTCATCTCCGACGATGGCGCGCGCAACTTCAAGGAGGTTTTCTCCACCGTGCACGGCGAGGATCACGTTTTGTGGATCGATCCGGAGAGCCCCAATCACATGGTGGTCGGCGGCGACGGAGGCGTTTCCATTTCCTACGATCGCGGCATGACGTGGCTGTTCCGCATCAATCTTCCCATCGGCCAGTTTTACGATATTTCGGCCAACGATCGCGAGCCGTTCACGGTGTGCGGCGGCCTTCAGGACAATGGGAGCTGGTGCACGCCCACGGCCACGCACATGACCTACGGGATCTCGTTCAAGGAAGCTTACAACGTCGGCGGAGGCGACGGGATGCACGCCGCGTTCGCCGACGATCACACGCTGCTGGTGAGCTCGCAGAACGGAGTCACCGGGCGCGTGGATATCGACACGATGGAGCGCCAGGCGATCGGCCCGGTGCAGCCGGAAAACAAACCCGAGCCGGGCAGGCCCGCTTATCGCTGGTACTGGACCACCCCGCTGATCGTTTCCTCCCACGATTCCAACGTGATTTATACCGGCGCGGACGTTTTGTTCCGGTCCGAGGATCGCGGCGTGAGCTGGAAGCCGGTGAGCCCCGATCTGACCGCGCATATCGATCGCGACAAGCTGGAGATGATGGGCGCGGTGGTGGGTCCGAGGGCGCTTTCGCGATACGACGGCCAGTCCGAGTTCAGCGCGCTGACTGCGGTCGCCGAATCACCAATGGACAAAAATGTTTTATACACGGGAGCGGACGACGGAACCGTTCAAGTGACGCGGGACGGCGGCACGCACTGGACAAATTTGACAAAAAATGTTCGGGGCCTGCCGCCGATGCTCAATATCAGCGGGATTGTCGCGTCGAAATACGCGGCGGGGCGGGTGTATCTGACGGTGGACGGGCATTTCAACGACGATTACCACCCCTATGTTTTCGTGAGCGAGGATTACGGAGAGAACTGGCGCGCGATCACGCGGGGATTGCCGGAAGCCTCGGTGCATCGGATTCGCGAGCATCCTTCCAAAGGCGATTTGTTGGTGGCCGGAACGGAGATGGGCGTGTACGCGACGTTCGACCGCGGCGAGCACTGGAGCTC
>JASHWA010000207.1 GCA_030044325.1 Bryobacteraceae bacterium | reverse complement strand
CGGTTCTTTGCGGGACATCGCTCCCACCATCCTCGCGATGCTGCGCCTCGACCAGCCCAAAGAGATGACCGGTCACGATCTGCGAAAATACGAGTGATGCCGGCCACGTTCGTTCGTCGATCCCAAACGTAAATCGTCAGTGCTCCAGCCGGTGCACTACCTCGAGCACCACCGTCCCCACCACTTCCAGGCTGTTCGCGCTCAATTTATCCATCGTGTCGGAATCTTCATGCCACGGCGGATAATCGAAATCGATCAAATCGATCGCCGGCACGCCGAGCTTCAAAAACGGCAGGTGATCGTCTTCCGTCGCCAGCTGCTCATCCAGAAAATAAGTTCCATACCCCAGCGCCTTCGCCGTGTCCCATACGAGCCGGTTCAGCGCGGCGTTCGAATTGGTTTCCTGCTTGATGTCCAGATTTTTATCGCCGATCATATCCACGTTGATCAGCGCCTTGATGCGCGAAAGCGTCCCGTCCTTGCGCCATTTCTCGGCAAGATGCCGGCTGCCGTATAAATTATCCTCGCCCTCCCACTGCTCGCGCACAGCTTCCTCGCCGTCGAACCATACCAGGTAAACATCGTCCACCCGCGGCTGCCGCGCCAGCGCCCGCGCCATCTCGAGCAGCAATCCCGTCGACGACCCGCCGTCATCGGCGCCCACGAAATGCCGGCCCGGAAACAATTTCGTGTCGTAATGTCCCGTCACCACGATCGCCTTCCCGCTCTTGCCCGGAAATTTGCAGATGATGTTGTCCATCGGGATCTCGCCCTTCGGCGTCTTGGCCGTGAACGGGTCTTCGCTCACCTGGCATCCGTCCTTCCGAATCTCGGCGAGGATGTAATTTTGAAGCTTCTTGTTCGCTTCCGATCCCGACGGCCGCGGCCCGAACGCCACCGCCGCCTGCGTGTACTTGAGCGCCGACACGCCCGAAAAATTTACCGCCGAAGCGAGCGAGGCCGCTGCCAGGAACGCTGCAATTCGCAACATATATATTCCAGATTACCGGTTTCGAAGGTTCATTTGATAGGATGAAGCCGAGTGGAGGACGATATGCCCCGCTGCTCCCGCCGCGATTTCCTCAGATCCACCCTCGCCGCGAGCGTTCTCGCCAGAGCCGCCGCCGCGCCCCCATCCGCATCCGACTATGTGACCCTCGGAAAATCCGGCGTGCGCGTCACCCGCCTCGCCTTCGGCACCGGAACCTACAGCGGCCAAATCCAGCACGACCTTGGCCAGCCCGCCTTCACACGCCTGGTCCGCCACGCCTACGACCGCGGCATCCGATTTTTTGAAACTTCGGAAACCTACGGCGGCATGCACCGCATGCTGGGCCTCGCGCTCAAAGGAATTCCGCGCGATTCCTACCGGCTCATGTCGAAGGTCACCACGCGCCCGGGCGTCGATCCGCGGGAAAAAATCGACGAGCTTCGCAAGCTGGCTGATACCGATTACTTCGACATCATGCTGATGCATTACCAGCACTCAGCCTCCTGGCCAACGGATACCGTGCGCTGGCAGGACGGAATCGAAGAAGCCAAAACGAAAAAAATCGTGACGGGTTACGGCGCCTCCGTCCACGGCCTTCCCGCGCTGCGCAAATTTCCCGGTAATCAGTGGCTCGAAATCGCCATGATTCGCATGAATCACAAAGGCGTGCGCATGGACGCCGAAGACTACGAGACCGCCGGACTGGGAAACGTCCCCGAAGTGGTCGAACACGTCAGGCAAGTCCACGCACAGGGGATGGGCGTCATCAGCATGAAACTGGCCGGCGAAGGCTCCTTCACGCGCCGCGAAGACCGCCAGGCCGCCATGCGCTTCGCATTCAGGAACGCCGGCGTCGATAGCGTCACGGTCGGCTACAAAAACATCGCCGAAATCGACGAAGCCATCGACAACGTCAACCTCGCGCTGGCGTCATAGACAGACTGGAAATGGAATGATCGCGCCCGCAGCCCTCACTGCTGCCGCATTGCCCGCCTGAACCGCGACCGCGCGGCCCAATCGAGGCAAAACAGAATCGCCGGCGTCGCGATGACCAGCAGCACCCGATGATACGTGCGGCTGCCGTGAATCAACGCCGCGTGGATCGCCAGCGCCGCAAGCGATAACAGACCGGCCTGCCACTCCCACCACCAGCCGAAAATCAGCGTGACTACCGCCATCGTCAACAGCGCAATCCCGGCCCATTCGAGAACTGTCGGACCACCGCTCAATTGCGGACCGGCCATCTCGCCGATCATCAGCGTCGCGTATGCCCCCACCACCAGCAGCGCGCCGACACGCGCTGTCCAGCGAAGAATCGAGACCCAAACCGGCATGTCTCCTCCTAACAGGATGCTGAAAAAGGGGACAGACTACTCTGTCCCCAGACGCAAACTGTTGCAGCCGTGTGGAGCGGTGGGCGTGGACAGAGCTGTCTGTCCCCTTCTTCAGCAACCTCCTAAAAGCTTACTCGTCCTAAGTCCCGCGTGGGACAGCCGGTCGCTGTCTGCCGGCTGTCTCGCTCGGGCTAGGAAGACAGCCGGCGAGACCGGCTGTCCCACGGCGCCGGCCCGGTTCGTTTTCATTCGTGCCGACGCCCGACAAACTCCTAAACAAACGACCGGATCATCTCCCACGTTTCGCGAACATCCTGTTCGGTAGTTCCCATGTTCCCAATCGCCCATCTCAGCACGAATTTTCCATTTAATTCCGTGCTCGACAGAAAAGCCTCCCCGCTTGCGTTGATTTGCTCGAATAACGCGCGATTTTCTTGGTCCGATCCTTTATACCGGAAACAAACCAGCGAAAATACAACCGGCGCGGACAACTCAAACCGCCGGTCCTCGCGAATCCAGCCGGCGAGCGACTGCGCCAGGCGCACATGCTCCCGCAGCACCCGCACGATTCCTTCCCGCCCGTAATACCGCAGCACGAACCACAATTTGAGCGACCGGAAGCGCCGTCCCAACGGCAGCGTGTATTCGGAATAATTGAGCGCGCGTTCATGCTGCGCCACCCGCAAGTACGCCGGAACCTCCGAGAGCGCCAGCGAGCGCCGCAGAATCTCCGGCCTGCGCGTATACAGAATGCTCAGGTCGAATGGCGTGAACAGCCATTTGTGCGGATTGAGCACCATCGAATCGGCCTGCTCGATCCCGTTGAACATCGGCCGGAGCTCCTCGAGCAGCGCCGCGGGCCCTCCATACGCCGCATCCACGTGCACCCACAGCCCGTGCTTTCCGGCGATCCGCAGGATGGCTTCCAGGGGATCGGCGCTGGTCATCGCCGTGGTTCCCATCGTCGCCACCACGCAGAACGGCTTCTTCCCCGCCGCCAGATCCTGCTCGATCGAGGCTTCCAGCGCCTCCGGCCGCATTCGAAAATCGGAATCCGTCGCAATGTGACGGATGTTCGCCGCGCCTACGCCCACCACCACCGCGCCCTTGTCGATCGAGTTGTGCGCGTGCTCGCTTTTATACAGGATCAGCGGCGGATGCTCGCCCGAAATACGCGCTTCGGGCGCCGCCAGCTCCCGCGCCGCCAGGATCGCGTGCATGCTCGCCGTCGATGCCGTGTCGTGTATCAGGCCGAAATATTCCGGCGGCAGCTTCAGCCACTCTCTCAACCATCCGAGCGTCACCTGCTCCAGTTCCGTCGCCGCGGGCGACGCCTTCCACAGCATGTGCTGCACGTTCAACACCGACGAAAGCATCTCGCCCAGAATCCCCGGCCCCGATGCCGTGATCGAAAAAAAAGCGAAAAAGCGCGGATGGTTCCAGTGCGTCAGGCCCGGCACGATCAGCTTTTGAAAATCGTCGAGGATCGCCGCCATCGGCTCGCCCGTTTCCGGACCGTGCGCCGGCAGCCGGTCGATCAGCGCGCCCGGCTCGGGATTGGCCAGCACCGGATATTCGCGAACGTCGCGCAGATAGTCCGCCATCCAGTCCACCACCTGGTGCGCCGCGGCTCGAAATTCTTCGGGAGACATTTTTCGATTGTCCCACCGCTCCGGCCCGAACAGCTCATAACGGTTACGCCACGGTTTCACTGTCCCGTGGAGATCGTCCTGCCATGAGTCGGCTAGAATAAGTGAGCATGGTGACGAAAGCGGCGCCGGCCCGAATTCTGGTGGTCGATGACGATCCCAAAGAGCGCCTGGGCCTTTCCACCATCATTTCCGCGCTCGGCTACGCGGTGGAAACCGCGGGACACGGCGAGGAAGCGCTCGAAAAGCTGGGAATCTGCCCCGCCGACGTCATCGTTACCGATCTGATCATGCCGCGCCTGGACGGCTTCGGCCTGCTGCGCGCGCTTCTCGACCGCGGCGATCTCACGCCCGCCATCGTGCTGACCGGTTTCGGCAGCATCGACAAGGCCATTTCGATCGTTCACGACCTGCGCGCCTACTGGTACATCGAAAAACCCGCGCAATCGGTCGCCCTGTCCACGCTGCTCGAGCGCGCCATCCGTTACAAGACGCTCATCAGCGAAACCGCCCGCTTGCAGCGCCAGTTGAGCCAGCACGGAATGCTGGGCGACCTGGTGGGTATCTCGCCCGCAATCCGGCACGTATTCTCGATGATCGAGCAGGTCGCGCCCAGTTCCGCTCCCGTGTTGATCACCGGAGAAAGCGGAACCGGCAAGGAGCGCGTGGCCGCGGCGATTCACCGGCTGAGCTCGCGCGCCTCGGGACCCTTTGTAGCGGTGAATTGCGCTGCTCTCCCCGAAAATTTGATCGAAAGCGAACTCTTCGGCCATGAGCGCGGAGCCTTCACCGGCGCCCTGGTCCGCCGCGCCGGATGTTTCGAGCACGCCCATTCGGGAACCCTGTTTCTCGACGAAATCGGCGACATGCCCCCCGCGATGCAGGCCAAGCTGCTGCGCGTTCTCGAAGATTCGCGCGTCCGGCGGCTGGGCGGAAAAGTGGAGATCGCCGTGGATGTCCGCGTCCTCGCCGCCACCAATCGGCCGGTGCAGGAAGCGCTCGAAAAAAAAGTCTT
>JASHWA010000206.1 GCA_030044325.1 Bryobacteraceae bacterium | reverse complement strand
CGAACGTCCCCACCGCGCCCGAAATTTTGCCCACGCGCAAATCCTCGGCCGCGGCCTCGAATCGCGAAATCCCGCGCCGCAGTTCGTCATACCACAGCGCGATTTTCAGTCCGAAGGTGATGGGTTCCGCGTGGACCCCGTGCGTGCGGCCGATCTGCGGCGTGTCTTTGAACTCGAACGCGCGCCGCTTCAAAATTTGCTCGAGCGCTTCGGCTTCGCGCACGATCACTTGGGAAGCCTGCTTCAATACCAGCGCCTGCGCCGTATCGACGATATCGTTCGACGTCAGCCCGTAATGCAGCCAGCGTGAAGCATCCGCCGCTCCGGCCGCGGCCATTTTTTCGGCCACCGCGGTGGTGAACGCGATCACGTCATGCTTCACTTCGCGCTCGATTTCATGGATGCGCGCAACCTCGAAGGCGGCATGCCGGCGCAGCGCGCGCGCGGCATCGGCGGGAACCTGGCCGGTCTCCGCCAGCGCTTCGCTCGCGGCCAGCTCCACTTCGAGCCACTGCGCGAAGCGGTTTTCGTCGGAAAAAATGCGGCCCATCTCCGGCCGCGTGTAGCGGGCAATCATGGTTAGTAGACGACCGGCTCCGCCGCGCGCCCTTTTAAGCCTGCGGGATCGGCGACGATCAGCCGCGTGAACAGGCTGCGCCCTCCCAGCGCCTTTTCCGCGCAATTCTCCACAATCGCCGGATGATTGTTGTGCTCGCTCAGATGCCCCAGAATAATCGTCGAAGTGGACGAATCGATGTGCTCGCGGATAAAGCGGCACGCGACTTCATTCGAAAGATGCCCCATCCGCCCCATCACCCGCTGCTTCACCGGCCACGGATACGGCCCGACTTTGAGCATTTCGAGATCGTGATTCGCCTCGAGCAGCAGCACGTCCGCGCCCGACAGATGGAAGCGGATCGAGTCCGGCAGATAGCCTAAATCGGTCGCGATCGCGATGCGAATGCCCTGCGAGTGAAACGAAAAACCCACCGGATCGGCCGCATCGTGCGGGATGGTGAAGCTCGAGACCTCGATGTCGCCGACGGTGAAGCTCGCTCCGGCCTGAAATAACTCAAGCCGCGGCGTGTATTCGCTCCAGGCGATAGCGGGAGCTGTCAGCCGTGAAAGGAACACGGGAACGTCGAGCTTGCGTGCGATCGCCTGCAACCCGGAGGTGTGATCGGTATGCTCATGCGTGATCAGGATTGCGTCGAGCGACTCCGGATCGGCGCCCGCCGCCGCCATGCGCTCGAACGTTTCCTTGCGGCTCAACCCCGCGTCCACCAGCAGGCGCGTGCGGTCGGTGGCGACCAGTGCGCAATTGCCCGCGCTCGATGAAGCAAGAACCGAAAACTTGACGATAGTCGGTGTCCTCTTCGAATATTTTAGCCGCAAATGAACGCGGATGAACGCGAATCTTGCGTTCCTTCGCGGCTAAGAATTTATCTTGCGCCGACGCGGGAGTGCGCGCTCACTTTGGGAACCGTGGCGAACAGTGCGACGGTTCCCGCGTCCGCCGGGCTCATCTCGATCTCGGTCCCCGCGGGAAGACTCAGCGGCCTCACGTAATAATACGTGCGCGCGAAATCCGGATTGTAGTTGTAGATCCACAACAGCGGCTCGATGGTGCCGTCCGGCCGCGCGGCGATGATCTGCACGCTCTCGCCTTTCTTCAAATTCTTCGGCCGGACCGCCAGCACATGCGCCGACAAGTCGAGCTTGGTGGCATTCCCCGCGACCACTTCGGCGGAATCCTTGGGAGCGTCGGGATCTTTCCAGTCGGCCAACTTGGGCGATGCGGGAACGAACTTGGGATTGCCCTCCGGCGCTCCGCCTTCCACCCAGTCGTCGATCAGCTCGATCTCTTCCTGCGTCAGGCCGCGATCGTCCTTGAATTCGGCGAATCCTTTCACCGCTTCCCACGGCGGCATGCGGCGCGCGTCCACTTCTTCCTTAATCGCTTTGGCCCACGGCCGCGCGACATCGTAGGTGGCGAGCGAAAACGCCGCGCCGCCGTCGTGATGGCAGGTGACGCAGCGCTTGTTGACCAACCGCACGATTTCCTTTGAAAAGGTGATCTTGGTGGTGATCACGTCATGCGCCGCGGCGCATCCCGCGAGCGCGACGAACAAAACAGCGAGGCGTGTCATGACTTCCCTTCCGAAACTATCGCATCGCGGTCACCCGAAGCAAGCGGCGTTATTGTAAAGATTCTTGGGCTGCGAATGCATCACTGCTGCGTATCCAGCTTCACCCGCGAATAAAACGTCCGGTTCGTGATCTTCGGATCTACTGCGACATCGAAAAATCCGATGAACATCTCTTCCCAGCTCTGCTCGCCCCAATGCACATCTTTGGTCGGATCGGGATTGGCAGGATTGTTAGGCGAATTGTCCCACCACGCGGTCGCCCTGATCTTGGCGCCCGGCGCGAGCTCCAGCGGCTTTGAGAGCTCGTAGGAGAGTTGCCAGTTCAAACTCCAGTTATCGACTTTGAGCAGCGTCTCGCTGCGCCCGTCGGGATACAGCACTTCGTATTGAAACGCCTTTCCGCGCAAATGCAAGTGCGGGAACAGGCTGAGCACCGTCACCGGATTCAGGATGGGCGTGGTCGCGGTCGCCTTGAAATCCGGATCGCCGGCCGGGATGGTGAACGTGTTGTTCAGCGCGCCCACCGTGATGATGCGCCGCTGGGGCGGCTCTTTCGCGAAAATCAGGCCCACGCGCGTATGATCGTCGCCGGCCTTTCCGTTGGCGGTGTAGTGCATCTGAAAAACGATGTCGCTGCCCGCTTTGATCTGCTTGGCTTCGCCCGGTTGATATACTTCCGGAACCATCCCCGGCGTGTAGATGCACAGAACGTCGTTGAATCCGCCCTGCGTATTCTGGAACCGCTGCTGCGCGTTGTTCGCCACCGGGACGTAGGGAACGCCCGGCTGGGCGTCTCGAAGCCACCTGTCTCCCGGCGCGCGGATGAACACCACCGCATGATGCACGATGGACCGGTTCGACGGCCGGATTTCGATCGCCTGCACCCACTTGTCCTCGGTGAATCCCGTCGGCACCACGATGTACTGATATTCCACCTCGCCCTTGGCCGGAACGTGAAACGGGTGCGGCATCTCGATCACCGCGTCCGGCTTTCCGATGTTCCATCCGTCGATCCAGGTGCGCGGCTTGGGCGCGTCGGCGGGATTGCCCTCCGGCGCCTTCGCGTCCACCCAGGCCACCAGCGTGTCGATCTGCTCCGGGGTGAGCGAGCGGTCGTTCGAGAACTCGCCGTAGTGGGGATCGGCCGGCCACGGCGGCATCTGCTTTTTCAGAACGGCCGTCTTGATCGCCGCCGCCCAGGGGCGCGCCTGCTCGTAGGTGAGCAGCGCCATCGGCCCGATCTCGCCGGGACGATGGCACTCCTGGCAGTGCTGCTCGAGAATCGGCTCGACGTCTTTGTGGAAGGTCACACCCGCCCAAGCGGTGACCGAAAAAATCAGCGATGGAATCAGAAAGCGCATATAGAGAAAGATCGGGCGGGGTCCTCCAAAAAAGAGCCCCGCCCTGTTCATACTTCGATTACTGGTTGTTCGCCGGCCCGCTGGTCGGCCGCTGCTGCGGGTGCGGCGGACGCATCAGGTCCATCGGATTCTTGTCGATGGGGAACGACACGTCGAAGAAGCCGAACATCATCTCATCCCAGCTCTGCTCGCCGTAATGCACTTCCTTGGTGGGATCAGGATTGTTCGGGTTGTTGGGCGAATTATCGTAGTGCGCGACGCACTCGATCACCGTCCCCTTGGGCAGCGCCATCGGCTTGTCCAGGTAATAGGAAAGCTGCCAGCTGAAGCTGTAGTGCGGCACGCTCAGAATCTCTTCTCTGCGGCCGTCCGGGAAGACGATCGTGTAGGTGAAATCCTTGCCGCGCAGGTGCATGTGCGGCAGCAGCATTTCGAGCGTCGAGTCGTCCTGAAGCGTGAACTTCGCATCCACTTCGTAGTTGGCATCCCCCGGCGGAATGTCGATCCTGGGGTTCACCACCGCCATGGAGAATACGCGCTGGGTCGGCTTCTCCTTGGAGAAAATGATGCCCACTCGGCTCTTGTCCTCGCCGGCCTTCCCGTCCGCGGTGTAGTGGAGCTGGAAGATGATATCGGCGCCCTTGGGGATCAGCTTCGCCTGTCCCGGCTTGAGCAGATCCGGAATGGTTCCCGGAGCGTAGCCCGCGAGCATATCGCCGCCGCCGATCGCCCCGCCGCCGCCATCACCACCGCCCTGGCGGCGCTGGCCCTGTTGGCGCTGGTTCTGGTTCTGCTGGACCTCGCCGACGTTCTCGCGCGAGGGCACGAACGGCACGCCGATGGGCGCATCCTTCATCCACGGCGAACGCGGATCGCGGATGAAAGCGATAATGTGATGCACGTGCTCGCGGTCGCCCGGTACGGCCTCGGCGAACTGCACGTACTTGTCCTCGGTGAAATTGGTGGGCAGCCGGACATATTGATAATCGATGGTGCCGGAGGTCGGAACATGAAACGCCGTGGGCACTTCGAAAACCATGTCGGGCTTGCCGATCTGCCATCCCTCGGCGAACGCGACCGGCGGCGGAGCGTCGGCGCGATTGCCCGCCTTGGCGCCCGCGTCCACCCACGCAACCAGCGTCTTGATATCGGCATCCGACAGCCGGCGGTCATTCGAGAACGTGCCGTAGTGCGGATCGGCGAACCACGGCGGCATCTTCTTGGTGAGCACCGCGTCCTTGATCGATTTCGCGTACGGACGCGCGTTTTCATACGTCAGCAGCGACATCGGCGCGGCTTCGCCAGGCCTGTGGCAAGTCTGGCAGTTCTTTTCCATGATCGGGAGCACGTCTTTATAAAACGTCGGCTCGGGGACAGGGGCGGCGGCAGCGAACGCGGCGCACACCACGCCAAGCGTGAACAAGCGCATGTCAACCTCCAACATATTCACTATACGCTGGTTCGATGCAAATTGGTTCCCGGGGAGAAACTGCGTGAAAAAACCAACCCCCACCGCGTCTTTCCGCGCAACGTAACGGTTCTCATGCACTTAACGCCGTTAAGCCCCACCGCGGCAGTTTCCGAAAACTTGTAAATTATTGTAAATCGTGTGGATGGATCACTGATGGATCACTTGCCAGTCTGTCGGTTCACTCTTTGCGCCAGACCGAACCGCGGAAACCCTCCAGCGGACGGTACCCGCGGAATCGAGCTCGGTCCGCGTATCCCGTGTGGCGATCACGCGCAGGTACCCGTCCCGGTCCGACGGCCATCCTTGACCATCGCGGGCTTCCCATTCGACCACATAAGATTCCGCCCGAGCCGAAGGGCGCCAGGCGAGCTTGATTTTCCCCTCCGCGACGCTCGCCGCGAGTGCGACCGGTGTCGATTCCGCAACGGGCTCGCCCGATTCGAGCACCTGGCGCGGATTGGGCGCCGGGCCCATCTGGTAATTCGCGATCCGGCCCGCATCGATCACCACCACCGAAGGCAGCGTATCGGCGCGATACGTCCGCGCCATCGAATCGGCGCCATAAAGCACCGGAACGGCGATGCGATGAGCCGCCGCGAATGCCCGCACCGCGGCGGGATCGTCTCCGATATCGATGGCCACAAGACGCATGTCGAGCGCCCGCGCCTCATTGGAAAATTGTGCGATCTGATCGGCGCACGCCGCGCAGCGCGTGTTCCAGAAAATCAGCGCGGTGCGTTTATCGAGCGATGCGCGGGTCCACTCGCGGCCGTCCAGGTCGCGAACGCTGAAATCCGGCGCCGGCCGGTTCACGATCTCGAAAACCGAAGGCTGATAAAACGCGAAGGCGTCGCGCTTCCTGCCGGCTTTTAACGACTTTATGTAGTGATCGATGCGGCCGCGATCGTACAGCCAGAACTGGCGGGAGTTTTCGAGGAAATCGATCACGGCGTCGCGCTCCCCGGCGTCGGCGAGATCTTCGGCGAGGCCCAGGTCCGGCCCGTTGGAGCGAAACTCGCCGGGGATGCCGGGCAACTTCAACGAAGCGGCCAGCCGGGCGCGCGCCTGAGCGACGTCGCCATGAGCGAGCGCGACGCGGCCCAGAATCGTGTTGCCGCGATGGATGAGTTGAGCGGAGAAATTGACGTTGGCCTTGACGGCTTCTGCGGCGTCGAGAGCGCGGCCGGCGTCGCGCCGTGCGTCGTCATCCTCGCCCGCCTCAAACTCGGCCTGGGCGAGATCGGGCAGGAAGGAGGGCTTGGCGCCATCCGGCGCGAGCGTCATCGCCTCGGAAAACAGGCGCAGGCGCTCGTGGGGATCTTCGGCGCGATTGGCTTCGTTGCGGAGCACCGCCGAGAGCTGCGTTTTGAACTCGGCCTTCAAAGGCTCGATCTCGACGGCGCGGCGCAGCCAGCGCTCGGCGAGTGAAAGAACGTCGTCATCGCCGAAATTGAGCTGGAAGGGGTTCTGAATGCCGCCGTTGAGCATTTGCGCCGCGCCGGTCAGAACAAAGGCGCTCCGGGACGCTTCGATTTCCTGGCGTGCAGCCGCGGCTTCGGGCGAATCGCGCAGCGATGCAGAAGTGGTGAACTGTCCACGCTCGCCCACCCCGTCGAGGCCGGCGAGCGCGGCTGCGTCCACGATCCCGAGCGCGCGCTCGAGCGCGGCGTTTCGAGGATATTTGGCCAGCGCGAAATCGAGTATGTTTCGCGCGGCCATCCGGTCCGTGGCCTTCAGGTAAATCGCGGCGTTCGCGATGGTATCGACGCGCGCAGCCTGGCGCCATGCGGCTCGATTCCACAAGTCGGCGGATTCGGCGTAGCCCTCGGGATCGGCAAATGCGCCGCGCAGCGGGATGAGATGATCGCCGGGCAGCCAGCCGGGCGCGTCCGGATGATGTTCGATCAGCCAGAGAATGTTCCGCCGGCGCGTTTCGATCACGCGGTCATAGGGGAGGGCTGCGGCGACGTTCGGATCGGACAGCACATTCAAAATGCGGTTGCGCGTTCCGGGAACCTCCGGATGCGCGGCCGCTTCTTTTTCGAGCAGATCAAGCTGCGAGGGCTGCGCCGCCGCCAGACCCGCGATCGAAAGAAACGCTGCGATGATGCGCATATCGCGTCCTCTCGCCGATATTTTCGCAGATCGCGACCACCATGGGCGCCACCAACATGCTCTCGCTGACCTACAATTACTGCGCCGATTTTTCCGACATCAACTCCGGCGTCACCTGCGCGAGCAATAATGGGAACGTGACGCGCCAGCAGATCGGGTTCGACG
>JASHWA010000205.1 GCA_030044325.1 Bryobacteraceae bacterium | reverse complement strand
GACGATCTCGACGACGGCGGATCCCGGCACTTTGCATCTGCTGTTGAAGCCGTGCGCCGCGCGCTGCCCGAGGCTCGCGTCGAGGTATTGACGCCCGATTTCTGCGGCGACCTCGACGCCGTCGCGCGCGTTCTCGTCGCCGCCCCGCACGTGTTCAACCACAACATGGAGACCGTCGAGCGCCTGTACAAACGCGTCCGCCCGCAGGCCAACTATCGCCGGTCTTTGGATGTTCTGCGATTCGCGAAACAATACCGGCCGGAGTCGCTGACCAAATCGGGCCTGATGGTCGGCCTCGGCGAAACGCCGGATGAAGTCCATCGATTGCTGCGCGATTTGCGCAACGCCGATGTGGACGTTGCCACGCTCGGCCAATATTTGCAGCCGCGCCGCCGCAACTTGCGCGTCGAAGAATACGTGACGCCCGCGCAGTTTGAAGCCTATCGCGAATTCGGCCTTTCCATCGGCTTCAAGATGGTTTTTAGCGGACCCTTGGTGCGCAGTTCCTATATGGCCGACTTCGTCAGTGAGCAGGCCGCCTATTCGTGATCCTTTCGATTCTCTCCGCGATTCTTCTGATCCTGATTTTTCCACGCTTCCATTTCGTATGGCTCGCGCCGTTCGCGCTCTCACCGATCCTGATCGCCTGCGCCCGCGAACCGTCGTGGAAACGCCGGTTCCTGAAGGGATGGGCCGCGGGATTCGTCTTCTGGTTCGGCGTGTGTTACTGGATCCAGTTCGTCCTCGAAGTCCACGGAGGCCTCGGCCGCTGGGGCGGATGGGCGACCTTCGCGCTGTTCGCCATCTTGAAGGGTCTGCACATGGCTATATTCGCGCTAGCCGCCGGATTCCTCATCCAACGCTGGTGGGCAATCCCCGCCGTCGCCGCCCTGTGGACCGGCCTTGAGCGCACCAACGGCCCGCTCGGATTCACCTGGCTCGAACTGGGCAACGCCGGAATCGCTATGTCGATCCCCATGCGCCTCGCGCCGATTTTAGGCGTCTACGGGTTGTCATTCGTCTTCGCGATGCTCGCCTGCGCCGTAGCTCTGGTGATTCTAAGAAGGCCGCGCGTTGAACTCGCGTGGCTGCTCGTGCTGCCACTGCTTTTTCTCTTACCCGCAATGCCCGCGCGCGAACGTGGCGATCAGCACGCGCTTCTCGTCCAGCCCAACATCGACACCGAGATGGATTTCACACCCGATTCCTTCGCGCATCTCGAGCGCGACATGGCCATCCTCTCGCACGGCCCCGGCCATCACATCATCATCTGGCCCGAAGCCCCCGCGCCCTTTTATCCCAGCGACGCGAGTTTCCGCCATTACATCGAAAACGTCGCGCGCACCGAGCAATCTTATTTCTTATTCGGCGGCGTCGCCTACAATTCCGCCGGCGCGCCGCTCAACTCGGCATTTCTCTTCGATCCCGCGGGCGAAATGATCGGCCGCTACGACAAAATCAACCTGGTTCCGTTCGGTGAATTCGTCCCGAAGATTTTCGGATGGGTGAACCGCATCACCAGGGAAGCCGGCGATTTCGTCCCCGGATCGCGCATCGTCGAATTCCCGCTGAGCGGCCACAAACTCGGCGCGTTCATCTGTTACGAATCCGCGTTCCCCGATCTGGTCCGCGAATTCGCCAACGGCGGCGCCGAGGTGCTGGTGAATCTGTCGAACGACGGCTATTTCGGCCACAGCGCCGCGCGCGAGCAGCACCTTTCGCTGGTCCGCATGCGCGCCGCCGAAAACCGCCGCTGGATCATCCGCGCCACCAACGACGGAATCACGGCCGTCGTCGACCCCGCGGGCCGGATCATCTTCCGCGCCCCGCCGTATCAGGAAATCTCGGCAGAGGTGAGCTACCGTTACGAATTGGACGAAACGCCGTACACGCGCCACGGCGATTGGTTCGCATGGGGATGCCTCGCCCTCGCGCTCGCCGCCACCGGCGCCCGAATATTGGTTACCGCCCGCAACCCGGAGCCCTAGGCGCTTTGTTGACACAAGATCGCTTGGATGTTATCGTGTATATACGCGGTATATACTGCGAACATCATGAAAGCGACCGTCAGGAAGTGGGGCAATAGCGGGGCGGTGCGCATTCCGGCATCGGTATTGGATGCGGCGCGCCTCAATGTGGACGAGGACGTCGACGTTCGCGAGGAGAAAGGGCGCATTGTCATCGAGCCCCTCCGCCGGAAATCCTTCAGGCTGGAAGACCTCGTCAACGGCATTAACAGGAACAATCTCCCCGGGCTGGTCGATTTCGGGCCGCCGGCCGGGCGGGAAATCTGGTAAGTGCCGAAACGCTACGTGCCCGATGCCGGCGACATCGTGTGGTTGCAATTCACGCCTCAGGCCGGACATGAGCAGGCCGGTCACCGGCCGGCGCTGGTCCTCTCACCGGCTTCCTACAATGCCAAAACAAGCCTGATGCTCTGCTGTCCGCTGACCTCGCAGGCCAAGAATTATCCATTCGAGGCGCCCGTGGCGGAATCGGGGAGCGTGGTACTTGCCGACCAGGTCAAGAGCCTCGACTGGCGCAGCCGGAGGGCGAAGCTCAAGGGACGCGTCACCGCCGATGTGCTCACCGAAGTCCGCGCCAAAGTCCGCGCCCTGATCGGGTAAGCGCGACGTTTCAACGCCGCCAGTCATCGACCCAGCCAGCCGAAATTCTACGCGCCCCGCCGCACAAGGAAACCTCAGCCAACGTGCACGCGCTATGGCGACTGGTTCGCCCGTGGCGCGATCGATCCCGCTCGCCTGACAAGGCCCGCCACGCGATCGCCTAGAATATGTGAAGCGTGCGAAGAGTCCTCTATCGTCTGCTGCTGCTCTCGCTGATGGCGGCGTCCGCGCAGGATGAATTTCAGCGGGTGGGACCCGGCTACGTTCCCGAAGGCAAGCCCCACATGCAATCCAAACTCAAGACGCCGGAGCGGTGCGAAACTGCGTGCGCAGTGGACGCTCGCTGGGCGGAACGCCGTTTTCCCGCGAAGTAATGGGCATGTACAGCTCGGGTCTGTCGAGCGTAAGGAAAGACGGATTCACATCGGCGTTCAAGCGGAGCAGTTTTCCACCGCCCCCGGTTTTCGCCCATCCACACGAGTGACCCTCGCCGATCACCCGTGCCGGATCACCAGCACGTCGCCATCCTTGACGATGTACTCTTTCCCCTCCAGCCGCAGCAGACCTTTTTCCTTCACCCCGTTATACCCCCCGAGATCGATCAGCGACTTCCAATTCACCACCTCCGCACGAATAAATTTCTTCTCGAAATCGCTGTGAATCGCGCCCGCGGCCTTCTGCGCGGTGCTGTGCATCGGAATCGTCCACGCACGAACCTCGGTTTCGCCCGCCGTCAAAAACGACATCAGCCCGAGCAGCGCATACGTCGCAGAAATCAGCCGCTCCAGCCCGGATTCCTTCAATCCATAACTCGCCAGATATTCCCGCGCATCGTCAGCCGATAATTCCGCCAATTCAGCCTCGATCTTTCCGCAGATCGCCGTCACCGCCGTGTTTTTCCGCCCCGCGAACGCGCCAGTGCGATGCTGCTCTTCGATCTCATGCAATCGCGACGCGTCGTTTTCGCCGATATTCA
>JASHWA010000204.1 GCA_030044325.1 Bryobacteraceae bacterium | reverse complement strand
AGGCTCGTGTAGGTGATCCCGAAATCGTCGAACAGCCAGCGCGTCCATCCCTCGTCCATCGTCGAAACGTAGCTCTGATATAGCCCGATCCGCGGCGCCTTCATCTCCTTGCGCCCGTTCCCCGCCGACTCGAAAAAATCCCCGCTCGCCGGATCGCGATAAACGCTCTTCTGCGATTTCCAGATTTTGGCAACCTGCTTCCACGAATCCACGTCGCTCGCCGCCATCTCACCCGCGCGCTCCGCGTGATCGAGCTTGAACGAATACTCGCCCGCCGGCTTCAGATTCGCCCGAAACGAATCTTTCACCGTGGCAACATCGACGCCCATCAGCAGCGGCAGCGTCTGCGCCGTCACATCGTACGGCCGCTTCGGCGGCCCTCCCGGAAACTCGCGCAGATCCGGATAATCCTGCCGTTCAAGCAGCGTCTTCGCCCATCCCGAATACGGCTGATGCATGCCGATCACGTACGATCCGGCGGCATACTGCTTCCCATCCGCGGTAAAGCCGTCGGAAGAGCGCTCAATCTCCGTCTCCCCGAATTTGAGCGTCTCCAGCATCTTCCGCGCCGCGCCCGGATCGTTCTGCGCCGCCGGAATCACGAAAGCGTACGGCGTGGCGCGCTCCACGCTGTTTTTGTTGATCAGATAAAAATAGCGCAGCATATCCGCGCGGCGAATCGCCGCCTGGTACAGAATCGACTCCCACGCGATCGACTGGTAATCGATGATGTCGCGCAGATGCCACGTTCCCCCCATCCACGGCTGAAGATAATTCCAGCTCCGCTCCCGCGGATTGTAGCCCAGCGCACGATCCGTGATCTCGTCCGGCGTAACCGTCACCGGCGTCGCCAATCTCGCGCTCGCCGATTCGGTCAAAATCCGCACCCCTCCGTGATACGCCTGGTATTGCCGCGCCGGCGACCAGAAATCATACACCGCGTTGATCGCCACACCAGTTTTCCCTGCTGCCGCCAGATCCGTCGCGACGCCCGTGCCGAGCATGTTGCATAGATTGGATAAAATCGGGTCGACATTGGGGTCAATCGGATCGAGCCACGGCGGAACGAACAGCCGCGCCTGGTTTCCGCCCATCTGGTGAACGTCGTAAACGATCTCCGGATGCCAGCGATTCTCCAGGTTCGCCGTATTGCGCGTTTCCGGCTGCGTGAAAATGTACCAGTCGCGATTGTCGTCGTGTCCCACGTAGTGCTGGTACAACTCCGGCGGCGAAGTGCCGTCGTAAGGCTTCCCGCGCGTCTTGCGATACCACCGCGTCACGATGTCCACGCCGTCCGGATCCTGCGACGGCTCTAAAATCAAAATCACGTTCTCGAGAATCGCCTTGAACTTCGCATTACTGTCTTCCGTCAGCAGCCGGTAGGCGAACTCCACCGCGGTGTGCGTCGAAGCGACCTCGGTCGCATGAATCGAGCACGTGATCATCACGATCGTCTTGCCTTCGCCGAACAGTTTCGCCGCCTCGGCTGGCGTGGTTTTGCGCGGATCGGCCAGTCGCATCTGGATGTCGCGGTAATGCTCCAGGTTGCGAAGGTTGGCCGGCGAAGAGATGATCGCGGCGATCTGCGTCCGTCCTTCCACGGTCTTGCCCAGATCCAGAAACTTGATCCGGTCGCTCGATTTTTCAAGCGCCTGAAAATAGCTCACCACTTTATCCCAATCGAGCAGCTCGTTATCGACCCCGATTTTGTGCCCAAAGTGGCTTTCCGGAGTGGGGACCGCGGCAAAGGCCGATGAGAACGCCAGCAGAAAAAGGATTCGCGCGCGCATGATTGTTCTTATTCTATCCGCCCATCAGCCGAAAATCTGAGCGGGGAGAATTTCGATGTCGAGCTCGGGAACGGTGAAGCGGTCGACCTCGACCAGCCCGGCGTCGCAGGTGTACAGCCTCTTTAATTCCGGGTCGACCAGCCAGACGTGCGGAACGCCCCAATCGCGGTATTCCTGAAGCTTCGCGCGAACGGCCGATAAACGGTCGTCCTGCGACAGCACTTCGATCGCAATTAGAGGAGGACTTTCTGGAATACGCGCCGGCTCTTCCGGATAAAACACTGCCACGTCGGGAATCAGGTATAGCCCGGTACGAATCCTGACGCGTGTTTCCACGCATGGAAAAACCTTGAACTTCGATTGCAGCGCTATGAACAATCCGATCAGAAGCGCCTGAGTCTTACCGTGAAAATAGTCTGGCAACGATCGCTCCACGAGCTCGCCATCCCGGTACTCTTTATCGAGGTCCGAAAAGCTGGTGTGCAGATAATCCTCGACGGACAGAACTGTCCTGGAGCTCATGAAAATATTCTAACGCCGCCCTATTGCGATGCCTTCCGCTGATCGTACCCCGCCGGCAGTACCTTGTGAGGATCGACGCGAATCACCAGATACACCACGCGGTCCGAATCGATTTCGCTGAACCAGTGCGGCGTATTCGGAGGGATCACCACCACGTCGCCTGCTTTGACCTTCCTGCTGGTCCCGTGCAGGATCGCGCCGCCGGTGCGGCTGGGGCCGTTCAACACCTTCACCACCTGGCTGTCCGGTGCGGCGTCGCGCGGGTTTTCCATCGTGCCGCCGGTCACCAGCGTCGCGCTCCCTTCAAGCACGTGATAGATCTCGGTGATCTGGTTATGCTCGATACCATTGGCGGCCTGCTTGCCCTCGCTGCGCTTGCGCTGCACGACGCCCACCCCGACGTTGTATTCCTCGTCGATGTTGACGACGCGGATCTGCACGTCGCTCACGGCGGGCGCGGAATGCGCCTTCACCACGGCGTTGATTTCATCGCCTGAAACGTCGGTGGCCGCGCCGCGCTGCTGCGCCTGGGCGAGCGTGGCGAAGGAAATTCCAATGAGTAGAAGAATTCGCATTTCAAAAAACCTCGCACCTGAAATAGTCTGGACCATGGCGCCTCATCTCAAGCGTGATGCGGCGCGACAGTCATGGAGCGCGTTCTCTTCCGATAAAACTAACCCCGCGCCTTACGCGACGGTGCTCGCGTAAAGCGCGGGGAATCTGGAGTCCAGTCCTTTTACCGCTGGGACGACGATTCTGCGCTCTCCGGCAGCGCATACGCGATGTATTCGCCGGAATAAGTTCCGCCGCTCACCGCGATGATGATGTACTGCTTGCCCTGCCACTCGTAGGTCATCGGCGATCCGGAAACCGGAGCCGGCATCAACACCGAGCCCACTTCTTTTCCGGTCTTCTTATCGTAGGCTCGCATCATCGCGCCGCGCGCCCGAGGACGCCCATCTTCCGTCATCGAGGTGATCTGGCTGTCGCCCACAACCACCAGCGACTTGGTGATCAGCACGCCCACGCTGCCGTTCATTCCCGTGTTGCCGTAGTCGATCCCCTTTTCCTTGAGGATGTTCCGGACGTTGTCCGGCGTCTGGCCGTAGGGCACCGACCAGGCTATTTCGCCCTTCTCGAGACTCACCGAGGTGATCACGCCGTAAGGCGGCTTCACGATCGGCAGGCCTTCCACCTGCAGTCCGCCGAAACCTCCGCCGCCGCCCGCCGCGCCCCCGCGACCACGCCCGCCACCAGCACCGCCCGCGGCCGCAGCCGCTGCCGGCGGACGACGCTGCGGAGCATCCGCCGCGCTGCCGAATCCCGGACCCTCCGCCACACGGAACGGCATATCCTGCCGGCCCGAAACGTACCGGATATCGGTATGGAACTCGGGATCGCTCTCCGGCGGCCTTCGCAGCGAAATCGGCGTCACAAACGCCTGCGCCGCCTGGGCGATCGCGCTATGCGTGTCAGGATCATAGCCCGCGCCCGGCCAGTTCGTTCCGCCGCTCGCGTTGCCCAGGTTGATCCCGCCCAGCCAGTGATTGGGACCGTTGGGATCTCCCACCACCCCCGGCGTGAACATTCCCTCCAGACGATAGCTCTTCATCCGGTCGATGGCTTGGTTGCGCATCTCCGGCGTGAAATCGATCAGGTCGTCCGGCATCTTGATGTAATTGCGTCCGTAGGCCGGCGGCTTGGTCGGGAATGGTTGAGTCGGCGATGTCTTTTCGCCCGGAACGTCGCTCTGCGCAACCGGCTTCTCCTCAATCGGCCAGATCGGCTTTCCGGTGATGCGGTCGAAGCAATACAGGAAGCTTTCCTTGCTCGGCAGCGCGACCACCTTGCGCTGCTGGCCGTCGATCGTCACGTCCGCGAGTAGCGGAGCCGAGGACAGATCGTAATCCCAGATCGGGTGATGCACGATCTGGTAGTACCACTTGATCTTGCCGGTGTTCATGTCCACGGCCACCAGGCTCTCGCCGTACAGGTTGTTGCCCGGACGCTCGCCGCCGTAGTAATCCGAAGTCGGCGACTCCACCGGAAGGTAAGCGATGCCCGCTTGTGGATCCACGGTCATCTGCGTCCACACGCCCGTGTTGCCGTTGATATCGGCCGAACCGTTTTCCCACGTCTCGTATCCCGGCTCGCCCTTGCGTGGAATCGTGTGGAACGTCCAGATCAGCTTGCCCGTCCGAACGTCGAAGGCGCGCACCAGGCCCTTGGTGTTATTGTGGGTCACCACCGTCATGCCTTCTTTAAACGACGACCCGACGATCGCCATGTTGCCGACGATCAGCGGCGTCGAATGGATGCCCGCTTCCCCTTCTTCAAGATCAATCTGGTGGCTCGGCCCGTCGCCCGTGTACATGCCTTTCTTCAGATCGACCATGCCGTTCTCGCCGAAACTCGAAATCATCATCCCGGTCTTGGCGTTCAGCGCTACCAGGCGATAGCCTGTGGTCATGTAGATCACGCGGTCGTCGCCGTGTCCGTCGCTCCAAAACGCCAGGCCGCGTCCGGAAAGTTGCCGCGGAGCGATCGCCGCGCGCTTGCCTTCCCTCATGCTGTGCACCCAGATCATTTCCCCCGTCTTGGCGTCCAGAGCAACCACGTCGCGCCGCGTTCCCGCGGTCGCGTAAATTACGCCGTTCACCATCAGGGGCGTGCCTTCCAGCTTATATTCCGGACGCGTACCAAAATTATCCGTCTTGAAACGCCACGCGACCTCCAGCTTGCTGAAGTTGGAGGCGTTGATCTGATCGAGCGGACGATACTTGGTCCCGGCCTGATCCGCCGTATAGTAGGCCCACTCCGTGTCCTTTTGTTTCCACTGGCCGAAGGCCGCGGCCGCGACGCAAAGCATTGCGGCGGCTAATTTCACGTGATACTTGCCACGCATTCTTTCTTCTCCTTGGGGCGCAAATCCCTCGCGCGTTCATCAAAAAAGCTGAACGGGAGTCAGTTTATTGCACTCGCGGCCAAAATGCAAGCGCCACCGCGCCCAGGAACGCCCCGCACACGCCGGCGTGCGAGCCGCGCCAGCAATGCCGCGGGTTCTTGCCCCCTTTCACATGGACTCGTAATGGCGGCAAAGCTCATACACGCTCCGCCACGTGCCCGTAAAGTACCAGCGAGATCGCATAAACCATGACGCTAACCCCCAGATACCCGATCCCGCGCTGCGCCGCGCCAAAGGCCAGCACGATTCCCGCCACGCCCTGCGCCACGCCGATGTACAACCGGCTGCCACTAAATCGCCACGCCCGCAGCCGGCTCGCGTGAATCACCGACGCGTGATGTCCGAACCCGACAGCCGTAAACGCGTAGGTCATTCCAACCAACGGCTGGATCGGCGCAACCAGAATGAACGTGATCAACAGGCACGCCCATCCCTTGGCGAGCAGAATCGTGGACCCTCGAACCGGCAAAAGATGGTAACGAGTAATCGCCGAACTTCCAACATCGCGGCCGAACAGGCATTGCGCGTAATTGCCGGCGCACAGCGCCACCAGAATCGCCAGAATCGGAAACGCCGCGGGGTCCGGATGGCTCGACAGCCGGTAAATCACTGAGCACGCCGCGAGCAGAACCGCCAGCCACAGGTCGAGCGAAGCGAACATCTGGCGCAGGTTCGACCGCAGCAAAATTCCAATCGCGCCGGGAAATGGCGGCGTGTATTTGCGGAAATCCCATCGCGGCGCGAAGTGCACCAGCGCCGAGATCGCTTGAATCAGCACCGTCAGCGAGATAAAAGCCATCGCCACGCCGGGACGGACGCGACCGAACAACACGAGCAGCGCCAGAATCCACAGAATCGGGCTCACCGCCAGGCTCGCCAGGCGCAGCGCGACTCGCTCGCGCGGCTCGATCGGCCACAGCGCCAGCCGGCTCGGCGGAACTTCGCCGAGCGGATCGGAGGAGAGCGGGAACAGTAGAATCGCCGCAAGAAACAGCAGGAACGGATACGCGCTCGCCGGCTCAACCCGGCTCTGGCTGCCGCTGTAAGCGATCAGCGCGATGATCAGGAAAAAATTGTTGACCTTCAGCGCACGAAACGTGCCCAACTTGCGCCTCGTGGCGGTCGCGACCGCGCCCAGAATGCGCGCCGCTTTCACTTTTTTCCAAGCCAGGCTAATTCGGCCGGCGGGGATTGTTCGATCAGATCGAAATACACCTCTTCAAGCCGGCGCGCGCGCGGTTCGAGCGCCGAATTCCACACGATTTTGCCCGCGCGAATCATGAAAATCGTGCCCGCCAGGCGTTCGACCATCGGCAAAATGTGCGAGGTGAGAAAAATCACGACCCCGCGCGCTGCGGCCGAGCGCAGCAGCTCGTCGATCGTCTTTGCCGACACCGGATCGATGCCCTCAAACGGCTCGTCGAGCAGCACGACGCGCGGATTGTGCAGCAGCGCCATGGCGAGCGCAGTCTTCTTGCGCATTCCGTGCGAGCACTGATCGAGAAAAACGTCTCGCGCCTGATCCAGGCGCAGAACGCGTAACAGATCGGCCGAACGCGCCCGCGCTTCCCTCCGGTCCAGCCCATAAACCGATCCGCACAGGTCCAGATGCTCTTCAATCGTCAGCGCATCGAACAGCCCCAGATCCTCCGGGACCACTCCGATCGTCCGCTGTACATCAACGAGTCGCGCGGCGATGTCCATTCCGCAGATCCGCGCCGAACCGGCGTCGGGCGCCATCAGCCCGGTGATCAACTTGAGCAGCGTCGATTTGCCCGCGCCGTTGGGGCCGAGCAGCGCGGAGATCCCCGGGCCCACATCGAGCGAAACCGAGTCGACCGCGGTGAAATCGCCGAAGCGCTTTACCAGGCCGCGCGCCTCGATCATTCGAAGCTGAGGATCACTTTCGCCGCGCGGCCGCTAATCATGGCTTCGAACCCTTTTTCGAATTCGGTGTAGGGAAACCGGTGCGTGATCACCGGATGAATGTTAAGGCCGGATTGCAGCATCACCGTCATCTTGTACCAGGTTTCATACATTTCGCGCCCGTAGATGCCTTTAATCGTGAGCATGTTGAAAACCACCGTGCGCCAGTCGATCGACATTTCTTTATCCGGAATCCCCAGCATGGCGATCTTCGCGCCGTGGCTCATGTTGGCCAACATGTCGCGAAAAGCGCTCCCGTTTCCCGACATCTCCAGCCCGATATCGAAACCCTCCGTCATTCCGAGCTGCCTCTGCGTTTCCGCGAGCGTCCCGCTGCGGATATCCAGCGCGACCGTCGCGCCCATTTTCTTCGCCAGATCGAGACGAAACGGATTCATATCCGTCACCACCACGAACCGCGCTCCAGCATGGCGCGCCACCGCCGCGGCCATCAATCCAATCGGCCCCGCGCCCGTGATCAGCACGTCTTCGCCCAGCACCGGAAACGACAGCGCCGTGTGCACCGCATTCCCGAACGGGTCGAAAATCGCCGCGATATCCAGATCGATATTGTGAGCGTGGCGCCAGATGTTAGTCATCGGCAGGACGATATATTCCGCGAACGCGCCCGGCCGGTTCACGCCCACCCCCAGCGTGTGCGCGCACAGATGCCGCCGCCCGGCGAGGCAGTTGCGGCATCGCCCGCACACCACGTGGCCTTCCCCGCTGACAATATCGCCCGGATGGAAGTCGCTCACATTGGACCCGGCCTCGATAATCTCGCCGACGAACTCGTGGCCGATCGCCATCGGGACGGGAATGGTGCGCTGCGCCCAGTCGTCCCATTTATAAATGTGAACGTCGGTCCCGCAGATCCCGGCGCGTTTTACGCGAATGAGAACGTCATTGATTCCCGGCCGCGGCGCCTCGATCTCTTCAAGCCACAACCCCGGCTCGCGTCTGCTCTTGACGATAGCTTTCATGTGCTTTCATTGTCGCCGAAGGGCCACCTCAGCAGTTCGTGGTCCGCAGTTCGTGGTTCGTGGTTCGCAGTTCGTCGTCCATTCCGGAACATCCGCCACCCTCGCACACCCGGCGACAAACCACTAACCACAAACCTAAAACCACGACCCACGACCCAAGAACTCATTAGTGATATCCTGCCCCAATGCTCAAGCTTGCGACTCTGTTGTTGCCTTTCTGCGCGGCCGCGCTCGCGCAGCTTTCGCCCGAGGAGACCTGGGCGGTCCAGAGCCAGAATCACTACCAGATTCGCGCCAACATCACCTATGGCGAGCAGAACAACTACGAAACCAAGTTCGACGCCTACATCCGCCGTGACGTACAGGACCCGCAGCCCACGCTGATCTTCATTCACGGCGGCGGATGGATTCTGGGAACCAAAGAAGCCTCGGTCATGTCCATCGAGCCGTGGCTCGAGATGGGCTGGAACGTCTTCAACGTCGAATACCGGCTGGCCAAAACTTCGCTCGCGCCGGCCGCCGTCGAGGATTGCCAGTGCGCGCTGCGCTTCATCGTCGATCACGCCAAGGATTATCGCGTCGATCCCGCGCGCATCGTCTTGATGGGCGAATCCGCCGGCGGCCATCTCGCGCTGACCACCGGAATCATTCCGGCGTCGGCGGGTTTCGCGCAGCAGTGTCCCGGCGGAGGCTTCACCGGCCCCGGCGCCAACGATCTGCCCAAAGTCGCGGCCATTTTGGACTGGTACGGAATCACGGATCTGGTCGATCTGCTGTCGGGTCCCAACCAGCGCGGTTACGCCGTGGCCTGGTTCGGATCGCTGCCCGATCGCGAAGCGCTGGCGCGCAAGGTTTCCCCCATCAACTACGTTCGCCGCGACCTGCCGCCGATCCTGGCCATCCAGGGCGACGCCGATCCGATCGTTCCCTACTCCCAATCGACCCGCTTGCGCGACGCGCTGTCGAGCGCCGGCGCGCCAAACGAGCTATATACGGTCCACGGCGGCGGCCACGGTAATTTCTCGGCCGCGGATCGCGTGAAGATTTACGAAACCATCGCCGGGTTTTTGAAGAAGTACAAGCTCATGTAACCGCGAGGCGCCGCGCGATCGCCCACGGCCGATCTCGTAAGCTGCTGATTCTATTCTGGCGGTGAGGGTGGGATTCGAACCCACGGAACCCGCAAAGGTTCAACGGTTTTCGAGACCGCCCGATTCAACCACTCTCGCACCTCACCTCTTCTTCAATTTATCACGAGCGGCCGGTCTCCTTCATTTCTTGACCAGAGACTCGATCGCTTCCAGCTCCTTGCCCGCCTCCGCCCACTTCCCCTGCCCCGCCAGATCGCGATAACGCTGCAAGTGCTCGCGGATCTCCGCGATTCGTGCGTCCGCCGTCGCCGCCGATGGCGCCACGGCCGTCGAAATCGCCTGCGGCGCGGTCTGCACCGGAGCCTGCCCGCTCTGCGCGGCCTCCAGCTCGGCGAGCGCCTGCTGATATGTATCCGCGTAAATCAGCGTGTTCCCCACCACCAGCGCGATCTTTTTCAATTGCGGCATCCGCGCCTGCGAAGCCTGAATATAAATCGGCGCGACATACAGAAACGTCTTGTCGATCGGCAGCACCAGGATCTGGCTGCGCAGCACCTGCGACCCCTGCTGGTTCCACAGCGTCAAATCCTTCGAAATCACGCTGTCCTGATTGATCAGCGCCTCCACCTGGATGGGACCGTCGATAATCTGCTGCTTGGGCAGATCCAGAACCACCAGCTCGCCCAGGTGCGGGCCGTCGCAGCGCGCCACCATCAGGCCGATCAGATTCTGTTTTTCGTGCGGCGTGAACGGAACCGTCAGCAGAAATTCCGGCTGGCTTTCGCCCGGAAGCGTCGCGATCAGATACGTCGGCGGAACGGTCTGCGGCTGCCCGCCCTGCCCCGTCGTAAATGTAGCCAGGTCCCACAGATCGGCGCGATTGTAGTACGATTCCGGCTCGCGCATGTGATAGGTGCGAAAAATTTCCGCCTGTACCCGAAACAGCGTCTCGGGCGACCGCGCGTGCGCCCGCAGATCCGCCGGCATCTCCGATTCCGGCGTGAACAGCCTCGGAAACAGCCGCTCATAGGCTTCGATCAGCGGGTCCTGCGGATCGAAAACATACAGGCGCACGTCGCCGTCGTAGGCGTCGATGGTCGCTTTCACCGAATTGCGGATGTAGTTGAACGTCGTCCCGTCGTCGAGCGAAATATCGCGCGAATACGGATGCGCCGCGCTGGTCGTGTAGCCGTCCACGATCCACACCAGGCGTCCCGCGTCGGTGATCACCAGGTACGGATCGCCGTCCCAGGTGATGAATTGCGCCAGCTCGTTCAATCGCTCCGGAACGCGGCGGTGAATCATCATCCGGCTCTGCTCGGTGAACGTGTTGTTCAGAACGATGTTCCAGTCGCCCTCGGAAATCGCGGCCAGCATGCGCGTTCCCGGTGCCGCAGTCGGAAATCCGCCTCGCCCGTCGTAGTGGATGTAAATGTC
>JASHWA010000203.1 GCA_030044325.1 Bryobacteraceae bacterium | reverse complement strand
CGGCTGTTGGGCCAGAACGGAGGCGAGAATCGCGGCCAGCGTGCGCATCAGAAGCTGAACCTCATCAGCAGGCTGACCGTGCGCGTCGCCGAAACCGACGTCGCCAGGCCGTAGGTGGCCGAGTTGACCGTAGTCCCGAACCCGGTGATGTAGGGATGATTGAGCGCATTGGTCGCGCTCAGCCGCACTTGCAGCGTGCGCCGCGTCTCGCCGAAACGGAACGCGCGATTGACGGCCGCGTTGAGCGCAACTTGAAACGGGCCGGGAATGGTGTCGCGGCCGGCGTCGCCGTAATCGCCGGCCACCGGCGTCGTGAACGCCGCTTCATTGAAGAACGGCGAACCCCCTCCCGCCGGTTCGACCGCAAGCCCGGTGGCCTCCGCGCGCAGCGTGCCGAGCGCGGCCAACCCGCCCGTGTTCGAAAGATTTCCCGCGATCGTCGCTGTCGACGGAGTGCCGTCCGCGGCCGTGAATGTTCCGTTCAGGGTCCATCCCGCCAGCGCCGAGGTTTTCCATCCGCCGTTGCGCATCATTCCGTGCACGCCTACCGGCGACGATAACACGTAGCTGAGCGTCAGTTTGTTGCGCTGGTCGAAGCTCGACAGCCCGCGCTCGTTTTCCCAATTGTCGATGAACTGCACCGTGGTGCCGCCGGTGCCCGTGAAGCTGGACGCGTTGTCGATCGATTTCGAATAAGTGTACAGCAGAACCGCCGACATTCCGCGCGCAAAACGGCGCGTCACACGCACCTGCCCGGCGTTGAAGGTCGAATTGGCGCCGGTGGTCTGATAGTTGAATCCGGTTGCGTTGCCGATCGCCAGCAGCTCCTGCGCGGTGAGCACGGCGCCCGGCGGCGCGCGATTGGGCTCCTCTACCACGCCGAGATCCGTTCCCTTGGTCCCGATATACTCAAGCTCCACCAGAAGAGTGCGTTTGAAGGTGTCCTGAACCGCGGCAACCCAGGTCTGCGCGTACGGAAGCCGGTAATCGGGATTGATCGCGTAAGTGTTGGTGATGGTCTGCGAGGGCGTCAGCGCGAAACCGTCTTGAAGCGTGAGCGGATCGGCCGGGCTGGTGCTGATCGACGCGGTTTTGGCGAACGGCGGCTGGTCCGACATCGACGTCGCGATGGAAGCATAGGGTGAGCCGCTGTAAAAAATGCTGTATCCGCTGCGCAAAACGATATTGCTTTTTGCCAACGGCCGCCAGGCGATGCCCACGCGCGGCGAAAACGGCGTGCGGTCCGGACGCACCAGGCTGGACGGCAATCCGAACTCGCCCGCCGTCGCCGGCGTCACCACTTGCGCCGATGTGAATCCGGGAGCCAGGATCAGGTTCGCGATATTGCCGCGCAATTCGGTGTACGGAGCGAAATATTCGTAACGCAAGCCGAAATTGATGGACAATCCGCGCGAGATGCGGAAATCGTCCTGCACGTAAGCCGCGCTGGCCCATCCGCGAAAATAATTATCGTCGCTGCCGAAGCGCAAGGAGCTCGATTGCGGCAGCCCCAGCAGGAAGTCCGCGAAGTCATATCCCGTTCCGGCCAGCGGCTGCCCGGCTGAATTCAATTCGCTGGTCAGCAGCCCCGAAAACGTGAACGATCCGCGCGCATTCTGATAATTCAGGCTGTTGTTGTCCAGCTTGCGGAACAGATATCCGAACGTCAGGTTGTGCTTCTTTTTGAGAACGTAGGTGAGATTATCGGTGAAATTGGTGGTTTGCGCGGCGGTGATCGAGGCAGACGAGTCCGTCAGACTTCCGAAGTTGGTGAAGGAAAGATTCGGCGGACCCCAGTTGACCGGCGTCTGCGACGTTCCCGTGATCCCCAGCTCCGCGGCGACGTTATCGATGTTGGCGAAATACGGCGTGGTGGTGTTGTTGTTGCGGCTGAAGGTGAGCGTCGCGCTGTTGTTGAAACGCGGCGCAAAGCTGTGGCTCCATCCCGCGGCCGCGCTCAATCCATAGCCGTCGGCGGGATCGCGGAACCCGAACAGCTGCTCGGACACCGAATTGCGATTCTGATACTGCACGTTGAAGTTGATGCGGTCCTTGTCGTTGAGCGGCGCGTTCAACCGCACGCCGACGTTGTTGTTGTTGTTGGGCGTCGAGGCGACAATCTGGTAATTCTGCACGCTTCCGGCGAAAGTCGGCTGCGGGAAATATTGCAACAACCCGACGGAGGCGGGGTTCAGCCGCGTCAGCGGAATCACGTTCCCGGGAAACGGCGTGTTCGTTGCCGGATCGTAAATGATGCTGTTCACGCCGGAGAAATTTCCCATGCGTTCGGCCCCGTCCGGCACCGATGACACCTGCTCGAACGCATTCCGGCTCACCACGCCTTGGTAGGTGAAATAGAACGCCGCACGCTTCCAGTTGAGCAATTTCGGAATCACCATCGGACCGCCGATGTTCACGCCGAAATGCGCCGAATCGGAAGAGGGTTTGGTGACCTTTTCGCCGTTCAGCGAATAAGGAGACGCATTGAGCGCAGAATTGGCGAGCGTGATGAATACGGATCCGGTATATTGCGGCTGCGCATTGCGCCTTCGGTTTCCGAAACTCGAAAACTGGCCGTTATAGGGACCACGCCGGAATTGATTCTGATTCCCGCGTCCGCCGCCGCGACCACCCCCGCCACGACCTCCTCCACCACGACCTCCTCCACCACCACCGCCGCCGCCACCCCCTCCGAATCCTGCTCCGCCGGGGCCTCCCGGTCCACCCGGTCCACCGAAGCCAAGCCCACCCGCCGGTGGACCGCCCAACCCGTCGCTGAACCCTCCGTTCAGCGCGCTGGTTCCCAACCCGCCGAGCCCCAATCCATCCGAACCGGCGACCGTCATTCCGGGCGGCAACCCAAGAGTTCCCTGTCCCGGACCGCCGAACCCCATGCCGGGACCGCCAAGCCCTCCCGGTCCGCGCCCGGCCATCATTCTTTGGCGCCGCGCCTCATCATCGCTCGATTGTCCCAATCCTCCGCTGGTCGAGCCATTGATTGCGAACGCGTCGTCGGCGTCCTGCGCCGATCCGAGAGCAGCCAGCCCGGCCGCGGTCTGGTTGGCGGCGTCGGCCAGCGCCTGCTGGCCATCCTCGGTGGCCGTCACATTCGCATTCTGAAACCCGGGGCGCTGCTGCGGAACGATGGTGGGATTCGCTCCAGTCGCACCATTCGCATTCGAAGCCGCCGCGCCTGCGCCCCGCCCCGCGCCACGTCCCGCGCCACGTCCGAATCCGCGCCTCCCGCGACCTGTAGGCGCCGGGGTCATGGTCGCCATGGTCGCACGTTCGACGCGCGGCATTTCGAGAATCCAGTCGTGCGAAATCGGCTGCGCGCCCACCGTCACCTGCCATTTGTCCGTGGTGAACCCAACCATCTCGACCTGAACGTCCCACGTTCCCGGCCGGAGATTCATCGAATACCGGCCGTTTTGGTCGGTGAACGCGACCACCTTCTGGTCGCCCTGCCGGGCCGTTACAGTTGCGCCCGGAATGAACTGATCGGCCGCGCGCACGGTGCCCGCCTGCTGCGCCCCGAGAAGCACGCCGGCGCAAATAAACACAGTTAAAACAGTGCGATACAGAGAGACGCCGGGATTGATGCAGTGATGACGCAAGCTAATATTGTAAGGACGTTGCGTGCTCCGATGGGTTGACCCGGCCCGAATTGAGCACCGGAATCGAGACGATCTCTTCCCGGCAGCACCAGTTCAACCGTCAAGCCCCAAGTGCCCGGCGCAGCTTGGGAATTCGCCCGGATCGAGAGCGCCGGGGCGTGTCGCCGGCGTTTAGGCACGGACACGAACTAACCGAGCTCCGGATGAGCCTCCGCCCACCGCAGCGCGGCGCCTCGCGGCCAGATGGCCAGTCCATAGCGGTACGCGACGTTCCCAGCCAAATATTCGGATTTTCGCTGGGCGTTTCCCTCGAGTACTCCGGAATCGGAAGGAGCTGGCCAAAGCGGGATCAGCAAGCCTCCCCACTCCAGATAAGGTCGATTGAGCACCTCGAGATGAGGATGGTCGCGGATGGCAGCCGGATCGTGGAACCAGGCATGAGCAACGATTGCCCGTAAGCCGGTATGAAGAGCCAGGGATCGTGCTGCATGAAAGTAGGCGCGCAAAACCTGCCGGGGGACGCTCAGTCCTCGATTTCGCGGGGCGGGAGCGACGTGCATGAACAGACAGGGGGCGAATCCGCCAAGAGCCAACACGGCCTTGAGAAGGCGGACGTTGGCCGGGAACGGCGTCCGGAGCAGCCAGGACCGCGGAATCCCGGAGACCATCCATTCCATCGGGCCGCCGGGAAATCGCCGAAGCGTGGCAATCATCGCCGCACGCTCGAACGCATATCCTCCAACTCCAAGGGGGGCCTTGATGGCGTGCAGTTCGAGAAGGTCCTTCCGCAGCTGATCGCGAAACCAATCATCCATGGGAACATCGCCGATTTCTCCGAGCGCTTTTTGGGCGGCGTGCCAAACAAGCACGCGCTCGATCTGGTCCCCTTCGAAGCGGGTGTTTTTTTTGATCTCATCCAGTTCCGAAAAATGGGGTGATTGCAGCATCGCCCACGCCACGTTCTCAGGACGATGGCCGAGTTGACGCAAGGCGAGATCGGCGTCGCAGAGGTTTTCGGGTATCTTGGAAATCGGCGTGCGGGGTTCCATCTACGATACGCGCCGACGCTGTGAACAGATCCACCTGTAACGCGTCGCGTCGATATGTAACCCTAGTATACAATGGGATTTATGACGCGACCCGAATTTGTGCGCGCCATGGAGGAAATCGTCGGAGTTCCGGCCCGGAGCTTACGCGAACAGGACACTCGGGAGACCGTCGCGGGCTGGACTTCCCTCGCCGACGTGCAGATTTTCACTCTAGTCACAAGCGACTTTGGTATCGAGCCTGATGAAGACCTGATCGCGGCGGAATCGGTGGGCGACCTGCTAGGCGTCCTCGACGTGAAGGGCGCTTTCCGGAGAGCGTAGTGGCGCTGCGGCAGGCGAAGATGGCGGTCTTACGCTGTGCGGAGGCAACCGGCGCATCGCGCTGGCTCGCACGCACGGAGTGGCGGCGGAACAAACTGCTGATCCTTTGTTACCACGGCGTTTCCCGCTTTGATGAGCACCATTGGGGATCCCTGTATATTTCTGAGGCGATTTTTCGGCGACGGATGGAGGTTCTCCGCGAGGAACGCTGCAACGTGCTTCCGATCGGAGAAGCGATCGAGCGGCTGCGCGACGGTACGCTTCCCGAGCGCGCCGTGGTGATCACGTTCGATGACGGGACGCATGATTTTTTCAGCGTTTCCTTTCCGATTTTGGAGGAGTTCGGCTACCCGGTTACTCTGTACCTGACGACGTACTACGTCGAGTTCCACCGCCCTGTCTTCGACCCCGCCTGTTCCTACCTGTTGTGGAAGGGACGTGACACAACGTTGCGCTGGCCGGAGGTTTTGGACGCGCCTGTAGCGCTCGATGCCGCCGGGCGCGAACGCGCCGCCGCCGCGATCATTCGATACGCAATTGCGCGGAAATTGTCGGGCGCCGGAAAAGACGACCTGCTCGCTTCGCTGGCCACACGGCTGGATATCGATTATCAAGATATGTGCCGGAGGCGCGTGTTGCAGTTGATTACGCCGGAGGAGGCCACGGATCTGGCCCGGCGCGGAGTCAATCTGGAATTTCACACGCATCGTCATCGCGTGTATCGAAGCAGGGAGCACATGTTTGCCGAGCTCGAGGACAACCGTCGCCGCCTGGTCGCCTACGGCGCGCGCGAGCCGAAACACTTTTGTTATACCGGCGGTTTCTTTCTGCCCCAGCATCCGGGATTCCTGAAGGAGTACGGAATCGTTTCGGCGACGACTTGTTTTCCGGGCCTCTGCACGGCCGAAAGCGACCTCATGCGGCTGCCGCGTCTGGTGGACACGATGGGGCTTACGGAACTGGAGTTTCGAGGCTGGCTGAGGGGAATCTCCGCGATGCTCCCACTCCGGCGAGTGAGGCAAGAGGAAGGACAACTGGTGGACGAATAATGGCTACCACAATTCCGGGCGACCCCATGGACCGGACGTTGGCCGCACAACTTCAAGAGCGAGATACCGCACGGCGCCTGGATCTGGCGCGCCGCGTCGCGCTCGATTTGGGCAATCGCTTCGATGCCGGTATCTGCGCGGTGCTGGTGGATGCACTGGTTGCGATAACCGGTCCAGCGTTGGACGAATGGTTAGATGGATTGGAGGAAACGCCGAATGCGCTTTGGTTGCAAGCGCATTTGTTGACCGCGACGGCGGGGCAGGCGCGCGCGTGGGAGCGTTTTGTTTCCCTTCGGGTGCGGCACGAGCGGCTCGACCTGGTCGCGTGGGCGCGAGCGCTGGCCGGAGCGGGCGCACACGAAGACGCGGCGCGGGCCTTACGTCTGGGGTTTGCGCCAGGGGCCGCTTATTCCGTTTTCGCGCGGGCGGAAAAGCTGGTGAAGCAGGTTGCCGGCCTGGTTCGATCGAATTTGCGCCAGACGAGAATCGCCGTGCTTGGCTCCACGACGACAACCCTGTTCACGCCCGTGCTCGAAGCGCTGTGCTTGCGCGATCGCATCGGCGCGGAATTTTACCAGGCGCCCTTCGATTCCGTCCATCAGGAAATCTGGTCCTCCGAGAGCGGATTGGCGCGATTCCGGCCCGCGATTGTTTTGTCGCTGCAACATTGGCGTGACCTTCACCTGGAGGCCGTCACCGCGGAAGAATCGGCGTTTATCAAAAACTTCGTTGAGCAGCACAAACAGGACTGGAAGCGTCTTTCGGACTCGTTCGCCTGTCACATTATCCAGACGTCTTTCGATTACCCCGCTTGCGACGCATTTGGCAATCTCAGCGCGACGCTGCGGGGCGGACGCACGCGCGTGATCGATCTCATCAACCTTCATTTGCGCGAACAAGCTCCGCCGAACGTGTCCATTCTCAACCTCGCCGCTGTCGAGCGGGAAGTGGGGGCTGGATTGTGGGAAAGCGAAGCAGCATGGCGCCGTTATCGCCAGCATCCCTCGCTCGAAGCTCTGCCGGAGCTGGCGGAAAACTGCATGGCGCACGTGCGGGCCGTGCTGGGCCTTTCGCGGAAGGCGCTGGTTGTGGATCTTGATAACACCATGTGGGGAGGTGTGATCGGCGAAGATGGACTGGACGGCATCGCTCTCGGACCCGACAGCCCGGAAGGCGAGGCATTCCTGAGCCTCCAGAGCTACATGCTGGACTTGAAACGGCGCGGCATCCTGCTGGCGGTTTGTTCGAAGAATAATCTGGCCGACGCGCAAGCGCCCTTTGAGCGGCACCCGCACTCGGCTTTGAAGCTGGACGATTTCGCGGCGTTCGTGGCGAATTGGGAGGATAAAGCCTCCAACCTTCGCTTGATCGCGCGGCAACTGAATCTCGGGCTCGACAGCTTTGTGTTTCTCGACGACAATCCGCTCGAACGCGAGTGGGTGCGCTCGCAGATTCCGGAAGTGACGGTGATTGAGCCGGGAACGTCGCCGTTTCATTTTGTTCGCGAGCTGGACCGCGGCCGTTACTTTGAGGCGCTCTCCCTTTCCCGGGAGGATTTGGCGCGCGCCGATCAGTATCGCGTGGAAGCGCAGCGGGAGGGCCTGCGCGCCTCCGCCGCCTCCGTCGAAGAATTTCTCGCCAATCTCCGGCTTCAGGCGCAGGCCAGTTCGATTCACGATAGGAATCTCGCCCGCGTGACCCAACTGGTGAACAAAACGAATCAATTCAACGTCACTACGCGGCGCTACACGGAAGACCAGGTCCGGGCGATCGCGCAGGAGCCGAACGGCTGGGCCGCCGCATTTGAAATGTCGGATCGCATGGGAAGCTACGGATTGATCGGGGTACTTTTCTGCCGTCCGGCGGAGGGTGCGGCTTGGGAAGTGGACACCTGGCTGATGAGCTGCCGGACTCTCGGCCGGCAGATGGAGAAGTTCATGTTCGATCGCCTCATTGAATCGGCCATCGAAAAAGGAATTCGCCGGATCATCGGCGTGTATCGTCCCACCGCAAAGAATGAGATGGTGCGAGCTCTTTACGACCAGATGGGTTTTCGCCGCATGGAGGAAAGCTCCAGGAAAGCAGATTGTGACGACGTTCGTTATGAATTGGACGTGCCCGCAAAGGCGATCCTGACCGCCACGCATGTCCGGAGGTCCTAGGGGAAATTCTCCACTCCGATGGCAGCCCGCGCATACAGCAAGCCGGTGCGGAAGTACGCGCCTTGAACCGCCGTTCCGCCGGCGCGACCAGACGCCTGACGGACTACCTTATGGACGGGACGGTGGCGGAAGGGTATAGGGAAGCGCAGCGCGTCACACGGGAAAGAGACCAGTCCACGGTGACTCTTCACCAACATCGCCGCGGCGGCGAGCCCGCCTGCCCGTTTGAGAACGAAAAGTGGTCGGGGCGAGTGGATTCGAACCACCGACCTCCTGGTCCCGAACCAGGCGCTCTAGCCAGGCTGAGCCACGCCCCGAACGCTTTGCAACATCGATTCTAACACACTCCTCCGCCCCTACTGGTGCGTGTGCCTCGCGATCCAGTCTGTCATGACATCGAGCGCTTCCGGCGCGAAAGTTTCCTCGATTTCGCCGTACTCGGTGGGCGAACATTTTTTGCAGTGCTGGAACAGGTGGTTGAGGCCGGGCAGTTCCACCGCGGTGACATCCGGATTTCCGGCCGCGGTGAGCGTCGCGACGATGGCCGGCAGATTCTGGCGCGGTGGCACCTGCACGTCGCGCGAGCCGTTCATGGCGAGCACCGGAACCTTCACCTTCTTGAGGGCATCGGCCGGGTCGTGGAACAGAAACGAGCGCAGCTCGGGCGAGGTGATGCTTTGAAACTGCGCCTCGATCGCGGGCGGGGCATCCGAGCCCTGCTGCACCTTCCACGCCTGCCGGAGATGTGCGATCACGGCCTCACGGTCGTTATTGTTCCTGTCGTCGCGCAGGACGCGGAAGATGAGCTCCTGGATCTTGCGGTTGGCGGCGATGGCGGCGTCGCCCGCGCCCATGCTGCGCGCGACCAGGTCGGCCTGGAGGTACAGCACCTGCTCACCTGTGACGCCGGGTCCGGCAAGCATGACCACGAAGGCGATATCGGGCGATTCCGACGCGGCCATCGGCCCGACGATTCCGCCTTCGCTGTGCCCGATCACGCCAATGCGGCGCGGATCGACCTCGCCCCGAGTTTTTAAGAATGCGATTCCGGAGAGAACGTCGGAAGCCATCTCCTGGATGGTCTCGTCGCTCGATTTTCCGGAGGATTTGCCCACGCCGCGATCGTCCACGCGCAGCACCGCGACGCCATGCCGCGAAAGATGGTCCGCGATAATCCAGAACGGTTTATGGCCCATCAACGATTCGTCGCGATCCTGCGGGCCGGAGCCGGTGATCAGCAGCGCCGCGGGGAACGGTCCGGCCCCCTGTGGAACCGTCAGCGTTCCGGCGAGCTGGATTGCGCCGTTGGCGTATTCCACGTCGATCGCCCGGTAGGGAAACGGTGGTTTTGGAGTCTGCGGGCGATTGAGCTCCGCGACTTTCTCGACGCGCTCGAACGTCAGCGGCAAGCCCGCGCCCTGCGTGAACGTTCCTTTGATCTGGGAGCCTGACTGGTTCAATTTGCCGTCGAAAGTCCCATGAATGGCGGGAATATCGAGATGGAGAACGTTTGCGGAAAACATCGTCGCGGCGACCGGAATTCCATTCGCGCCTTGATCGATACTGTCGATGGTGGAGGTGAGCTTTCCGCTCGCGTCCTTTTTGATATGAACCGCCAGGCGAAGCTTCACCGCACCCAGGTTGAGCGTGCCTTGCCAGTTCCCTTCAATTCCCGGCGCCTGCGCAAAAAGCGCCGCGGCGGCCGCGAGCGGCAAGAATAATCTCATGCGACTGATTGTCGGACAAACGGATATTGCTGTCCAGTGTTATATTCGCGTTGAATCATGAAATGGGACCGCCGGGCCGCGCGCCGCTACGCGTAGATAAGCTCCGCGATCCTCGCCTTGAGCAGCCGCGAGGCGGATTGCAAGCGGACTTTCAACCGCTCGCGCTCCATCGGTTCTGCCCCGAGAGCCGAGCACAACGCTCGATAGCTGTCATCCCCGCGAAAATCGCGGATCGCGCGCGCGAGCAGTGCTTGTTTGGGCAAGCCCTGAATTTGCTGGGGTAACGATAATTTCTCCGCTTCGCTCCAGTTGCCGTCGCGCCACTCTTGCAAATACGCGATTCGATTTTCGGCATCGATCAGGAAGCTGAAATTCAGATTTTCGAAGGTCAGATCGGGCATAGAGACGTCGCAACGCAAGTTTGCAAGCGCGTCGCCTTTCCGCTATCTGATTGATGCCGCGAAAAATTCGACCCCAGCGGTATCGGACATTCCGACCGGCGCAGTAGCATTTACAAGTATGAATTTCAGTGCAAGATGTGCCGTCAGACCGGCTTGATCGCGGCGCTCACCGGACGCGAGCCGACCGGAATCATCGTCAGCAGCGGCGCGGGACGATTCGGGTGCGGCTGGATTTCCGCCGCGCGCAGCACCGCTACGTCGCCCGATTTGCGGTTGAGCACCAGGGCGTACTGCCCGTCCGGCGTGATGGTGACGAATCCCGGGTCGCTGCCGACCGAAACCACTGCGATCACTTTGGGCGGGCCGATGGTCAGCCCGATGATGCTCACGTCGCCCGATTGCGGGCTGACGATGAAAACGTAATCTTCGGTCGCGGCCATCGCGCCGGGCCCGTGGCCCGCGAGAACCGTCTGCGCGACCTCCGGCGTGTGGTAAGGATAAACGATCACCACCCCGTCGAGACCATCTCCGGTGACGAACAACTGCCCGCCGTCCGGATTGAAACACAGGTGATCGGGCCGGACCGCGAGCGGCAGGTGCGTGATCAGCTGCCGGCTGCCCGAGTCGAAGATCGATAAACGGCGCCCCGCGCGGTCGGCCGCGATCAGTGCCATCCCGTCGTTTCGAAATCGCACCGCGCCGAAATCGCCCTCACCCACCGGCTCGGAAAGCCTGCGCGCGTCGAGATCAATGAACCGAATTCCGGACGGAAGCGAGACTGCGCCCGTTCCGGTGGAGGCGACATCGAAATCGGTGGGGATTTGGGGCAGCGGAAGGGTCCATTCGATGCGCAGCGAATCGAGCGAAACCCGCACCAGCGCCCGCGGATCGGATGCGAGCAGATACACTGCGCGGCCCCCCGGGTCGAGCCGCATCGAAAGCGCGGTCGAAACGGCGGCCAGCTTGCGCTTGAACGCGAGCCGGTCCGATTCGATCTCGTGAATCGAGCCGTTGGCAGGAGTCAGCGCGTAAATCGCCGGACGCGTCCATGACGCGGCCACCTGAGTCGGCGAACCGTCGAGCGGGATGTGCTTCGCCACGGCCAGCGCCTGCAGATCCACCGCGGCGATCGCTTGTCCATCCTCATTGGCAATGAAAGCGTATCCGCGGTATCCCGAAGTTCCGCGCGAGCATGCGGCGGCAAAAGGAATCGCGAGAAACGCGCGGCGCGAGAGCACCATTTCAGTTTAAGAGCAGGGGCGATGCGCCGCCACTCCGGTACGAGCAGGCGCCTGAGGCCCCCTGAAGAAACGAAAGGAGCCGGCTCGTAGGACCGGCTCCCTCCAGGATTCAGTTGGCCGGCTTACTGCACCGCGGCCAGGAACGTCGGGTTTCCGAAGAGCGCCGTCCCGTTGATATCGGCCGCAACCGCGAACGGAATGTTGGTCCCGGGCGTTGTAGTCGTTGGGATCTGGAACTGCACCAGGTACGCGCCGAACGTATCGACGTAAGCCGCCGCCGAGATCACCGGTACGCCGGCATTGCCGACGCCGACAATCATCGTCGGGACCACGTTCTGGCCCGCGACGCTCACGTTGTTGGTGATCATCGGAGGACTGGTCTGCCCGAGGCCGGTGACCACGACATAATACGTGCCGCCGCGCAGGGCCGGGTTCGACGGAGTGACATATTCGCCGTTGGTGGCGCTGATCACCACCGCGTAGGGCGTGTTATTCGGCCCTGCGTATGTGAAGATTCCAGGTTGCGCCTGGAGCACCTGAACGCCGCTGATGGTGGTGGCAACTCCGTTGATTGTGATTACCACCGTCGCGCTGCTGCTGCCCGCGATCTCGCACGGCGTCTGAAAGTTCACCTGTTGAACGCCATTCTGATTGGAGACCGCCTGAATCGGGGCAGGCGTCCCGTTAATGGTCATGCTGACGCCTTCGAGCGTATACGGCAGCGGTCCGAATCCGTTGGATCCGCTGACCACCCCCGCTATGGTCGGCGCCAGTCCGTTGCCCGTAACCACCGCCAGGCCGCAGGCAACCAGGCCCGACGCATTGCTCGCCGCGTTAACGAAGCTGGTGGGCGTGATGCTGGGACCGGGAGGCGTCACCGTCAGGTTGAACGTTGTTGAGAAGCTGCTGACCGACGCCGTCACGACCACGGCACCCGCGCTGTTTCCAGCCGTGACGGTGGTCTGAGCCTGCCCGTTCGCCCCGGTGTTCACGGTGGCAGGATTGACGGTCGCGTTTCCGGACGTGACGCTGAAGGTCACCTGCACGCCTGAAACCGGCTGCTGGTTCGTATTCAGCACGGAAACCACCAGCGGCTGCGTAAAGGCGTTGCCGGTTGTCGCCGTCTGTCCGCCGCCGCTGACCGGGGTAATCGCCGAAATGGCGATGTTATTGGTCAGGGTGAAGGTGGCCGTTCCGCCGGTCGAGGCGGTCGCCGTCACCGTCACAGTGCCCGCGGTGGTGCCGAACGTCAACACGTTGGACACCTCACCGAGAACATTGGACGTATTCGTGGTTTGCTGCAGAGTCGCCGACCCCGCAGTGACTTTCCACGTGACGGAAACCCCAGGGGCGGGCTGTCCGCAGAACGTGTTCACGGTGGCGATGAGCGGAAGCGCCGCTTTCGTGCCCCCGGTGCCGCTCTGGTTGTTTCCGGAGGTCACGCTCATGGTGGTGACCCCGTTATTAGGCGCGGTTACCTGAATCTGATCGTCTTGTTCGACGTAGTCCCCAACGGCGATGCTGATTCCATAATTGCCGGGGGTCGTGCTGCACGTCGTCACCACGGTGCAATTCACCGTTCCGGTCTGGTCCGAGAGCGGATTCCCTTGGCAGCTCGCGTAGGGCGATGGCGCGGGCGGATAGCTTTCAAGCTGCACGATGCTGAGGCCGACGTTCTGGATGGGATTTCCGAAGACGTCGGTGATTAGCGCCGTGATCGCGTTGGTTGCCGGCGATCCCGCGGCCACCTGGATGGTCGAGCCCGGCCCGGGCGAGATTTGGATCGAAGGTTGCGCCAGCGTGATACTGCCCTGGGTCTCGTCAATGAAGCTGGTTTCGTAGAAGGTGGCGTTGAAGGTGCTGGTGCCAACCGTGGCCGTCGCGACGACCGTGTCCGTTTCCGACCCGGTCCCGCTCTCCACCGGTCCGGCCGACCAGTAGACCGAGGCTTGCCCGGTGGTGTCCGTGGTCGAGCTGCAGGTGTTCGGGCTGCTGCAAGCTCCCTCGCTACTCACAGATCCCGTTCCGGAGGTGACCGTGAAGTTTACCGTTACTCCGGATTGCGGCGTTCCCGTGGAATCCGTCACCAGGACCGTGAGGGGTGCGGTGGCAGGGGAGCCCGCAAGCGCCATCTGGCCGTCGCCTTGCGTGATCGTCAACTGGCTGGAGGTGGAGCCGCCGCAGTTGGAGGTGCAGCCGGGTCCTGTCGCTCCCGGCACGGTTATATTGAACGTGGCGCTCGCTCCCCCGAGCGATAGAGTGACCGTGCACTCGCCGTTCGGGCAGGTGACCCCGCTTGAAGGAACCGTCACCGTGGTCACGAGGTATCCGTCGGCGTTGCTGACGACGTTCGGCGAGTTGACGATGAGGCCGCTCCCCTGGGCCGCAGTGAAGGTTCCGGCGGTGTTAAACACCGGCAATCCGTTGGGGCCGTACGCGCGTCCGACCAGCGGGACGGAGGTATTGCCCACGCTCACCGTCTGGTTCGCATTGAACGTCAGAAATCCGGATGCGGAGCCCTGTCCGGGGATGTCGAAGAAAGCCATCGTACTGCCCGAAGAAAATGCGGGACTGAGATTGGTTACCGCGACAGTGTCGCCCACCAGGTTGATTCGATCCAGGAAAGGTTGATTGCCGTTGGCGATCAGCACGAACAGCGAGGCGGCCTGCGGAAGCTCAGTCGAGATCGCCGCAGCCACCACGTTCACCGCCGCGACACTGTTGATCGCTGCGGTAATTGTGGGACTCGGCGTCGTGATGCTGATGCCGGTCGTTGGATTCACGTCGTAAAACGTGGTTGTGCTGCTCGAAAACGCATAAACGTTGTTGTCGGCGCCGACAAAGACCTGCGAAAGCTGCGGTCCGGCTTCCTGCGAGCTTAAGGAGGGCGAGTACCAGTTCACCGTGTTGGTGGAGGGGTTGAACGACAATAGGGAGCTGGCTCCATCCAGGATCGGGATCTGCTGGATCGCGTAGGCGACCGTCCCGTCGGGCGTGAACACCAGCGGACCGGCGTTGAATCCCGAAAGCGAAACCGTGGTGACATTAGCGAACGCCACGGGATCGATCACCCGGATCTGGTTTCCGCCGCTAAAGTACAGGAGATTTCCGGGCGAAAGCGTGAGCGCGTTGCCCGATCCGTCAATAGTGAGCGAGCCGATCTTCTGGAAGCTCGAAAGACTAAATTCCGCGAGGATCGTATTTGCACCGATGATCGAGTTCTCGATAACGTACGCCGTGGATGAGTCCCTGCTGACGGCTATAAAGCATCCCGGGCACACTGGATTCGCCGCCGGCTCCGCGAATCCGGCGACGCCGGTGAGTGAGATCGGGAGATTATTGCTCGAATAGCCGGCGTCGCTCGATGTGCTCACCACGTAAAGCCAGAAATTGTTGCCGCTGTCGCTTGTCGCGACCAGAAGGTACTGTGCGTTCGGCGTCAAGGTCGCGGCCGTGATCGTAGGCGTCAGTCCTTGCGGGTCGAGCCCGTTGGCGCTCAGGCTCACGCTGTGGGTAACCTGGAAGCTCGAATTGAACACCTGGATGGAGCCGGCCCCGATCATGTAGAACTTGCTCCCGTCCGGCATGGGAATGATGGACTGGAGCGCCACGGGACCGCTGCCGCTGGCCACTGGAACCAAAGGGTTCGCCAGCGCATTGTAAGCCGCAAACTCACCCGGCGAGCTGGTCGTGCCCGCGATTTCCTGGACCAGGTACTCAATTCCTTGGCTTTGCCCGAAGGCGGCCAGGCTCGCGGCTACACACCCACACACCGCAAGCGAAATGGATCGATTCAACATTGATGAAACCTCTCGGAAGCGAGATGGACGCGGGCAGAGAGACAGTTTAGCACAGGCCCGAGGCAAAAGATAGGAAAAAGTGGTGCGAGAATCAAGCGGTTTCCCCGAGGTAGCCCCGGCGAGCGTGCGCAAGCCCCGTGCTTGAGCGCGGAGGTGATTGTCGGCAGAGAAGCAGAGCACGCCCCGGTCCTGCTCTAAAAAGCGAAAGGGAGGAGCCGAAGCTCCTCCCTTTTAAACCACCGAAGCGATGACGAGGTTTAGTGACCGTCGTTCTCGCCGATTTGCGATGTGCGCGGCAGACCCGGAGCGTCGAGCACGATGCCCAGGTAGCCGGCAAGCGGTGCCGTGCCATTACTGACGTAGGCGAAGCCGTGGCAGTATTGGAACGTGGACTGAGCGATGATATAGCCGTTGAATCCGGCTGCACTACCATTCAGCCCGTTCGGACTGCCTCCGATCGACCCGCCGCCGGTGGACAGCACGTAGGTCAACACTTGGCCCGCAGGCACCACGTTGCTGGTCTGCGGAGCAGGCTGCGCGGCGCCATTAGCACCCGTACCGAAGTAGAAGAAGGTCACTTGACCTTGCTGCTGGCCGGTACTGTCGAAGCCATATGTTGGCCCAGGATCGGCACTGGTGTTGGCGATCGCCATGCCAGTGTCAAAGCCGCCGCCGCTCGCGATGAACGGGAACAGCAGGTTGCAGGCGCAGCGCTGGATCACGAACGCGTTCTGAGCGAGCGTGCCGGTCACGAAGCGCGGAATCGGCAGCGCGGCAGTCGACGTGGCCAGGCGCGGGTTCGGGCTGAAATTGCCGCCGTAGAACGGAGCGAAGCTGGCGGTCACCTGAGCGATCTGGTTCGGCGTCGGATAGCCGTTGGGCAGGTTCATGGTCAGGTTCGAGGTGTAGGCAACGATCAGCGGAATATCGACCTGTTCGGAGGCCGAGGTATCCGAGAACAGAATCTCCCACACGGCCAGATTGTTGGAAACCTCGACTAGGTTGTTACCGCCGTTGGCACCGGTGTAAACGCCAACTGCAGGTGAGCTGCTGGCGCCGTCGCCGTTGGCGTCGGTCGAAACCAGCACCATCACGCCGCTGGTGGTTCCGCTGGGGAATAGCGAGCTCCCGGCGACCCCTTGGCGATAGAGGTACAGAACCGGCTGCACCCAGATGTTGGACTGTGTCGGAACGCTGCTGAAGCTGAGCGCCAGACGTGTTCCTTGCGTCACAATTCCGGCCGTGCTGATGCCAGTACCATTCGCGTCACTCAGCGGATAGCCGGTGTTGATGGCGCCGGTCACCGGTGTGGTGCCGACTCCAAGCGGAGGATTGGGCGTGGGGTATAGCGTGTCGAGAGTGCTGTACTCGAAGCCGCTTTCCGTGTTGTAAACGGCGCCCGGCACGTTCTGCCATGCGTCGCCTGAAGGTACGCTCGGGTAGGTCGCGCCATCATATGCGAATCCCTGACCGGTACTGTTGGCTATGCCGTTAGCGAGAACATAGGATATGTTCTTGGTCTTCCAGGCGTTTGCGAAGCCCTCCTGTAGCGTGATTTGCGCCCAGTTGTGGACCGGCGAAGTGAACTGCGTGTTCCCGCCGAAGGCCCCCGTGCCCGCAGACAAAGCAGCCTCGATGGAAGCGCTCGTTTTCGCGGAAAGTCCCGGGTTTTCACTGTTGCACTGGACAAATGCGTCGCCTACATCGGTGGTGCGCGAAACATTGATATCGCTCTTTCCGCTGTTGGGCGGAAGCAATCCGTGCTGCGCAACGCCGACATCCTGGCCCGAAACGTTGATACCGACGGACGTACTGCCGTTGGTCGAAACCGACGCGATGATGTAGGTGTTGGTGAAGTTCGACGTCAGCGGCAGAAATTCCGCGTCAGCCCGAATGTTGGTGAACCGCAGAGTGCGCGTTCCGCCCGTTCCCGGGGGATCGACCGGCACGCCGTTGAACGTGATCCCGTTCGTCAGGTTGCTGAACTGGCGCCCTTGGAAGACGTTCGGACGTCCGCAGGTGAAGGTGCCGACCGCGGGCGCAGGGGAGACTCCGCAGGTGCCTGTTCCATAGCCATTGACTGTGCCGTCATACGTGTTCGCCGGAATCCCGTTGCTGATGATGCCGCACACTCCGGGACCAGCCGACAAGCTGCTGTCCGGAGCGCCCGGCGCGCCGCAGTTCAGGATCGGGCGGTTGGAGTTCGGTCCGGGAGCGTTCGGCTCGTCGATGATCAACAGAGCGTCATCGAAACCGGCGCTGCTCGTTAATTTGCTGGTGATGTTGGTGTTCAGCGTGAGCGTGATGTTCACGCCGGGCACCTGCTGATTCACCGCAGTCGGCGTGCCGCCGCTGCAGATCAGAATCAGATCGCCAACCAGTTCCGTATACCCTTCCGCACGAACCGTCGGCAAAACGCCGGCTTGCGCGTTGCAGGTAAACGGTGTTATTTGTGCGCTGGCCGGAACGGTTAGACCCGTAATCAGGGCCACCAAGGCAAGCGCATAAAACCATTTGCGAAAATCTGCCATTTCCTTCTCCTTGTGAATTCTTGGAATTGAATTGATGGAAGTTCTCTTTTTCAACCTGAGCCTCAATCTACGCAATCCCCTCGGCCCTTTCATACAAAAACCTTGGGAACCCGAGCTTCCCTCCAGCCGACATCACACCTGGCTGATCTCCGCTCGACTGCTTTACCGCTAAGCTCATTCTGTTTGGACTTCTCTTTTTTCTCATTCAAACGCCTGCTTTAGAGCCCTACTCGTACCCTTTATCGGGTCTTTCTGGTCTCATCGCAGGCATATACTTCCCGTTGTGCTCGCGGGATTCACGGTCATGAATGCCGCTGTTAGTCCTGCTTTCTGTTACACCCTGGACGCAGTCAGTTATTGATACCACCCCGACGTGGCCCAAGTCAAGCAAAAAATGATAGTTGCGCCCCCAAACCCGGATGTGGCGCGCCCTTAAGCAACCTTAACATTCCACCACGTTACAGCTTCTCGCGTCAAGTGGTCTCATCGAACGGCGATATTTTACGCCTGAACGGCGTATGTCATCATCGAGCGGAGCAAAACCGCTATTGAACGTTACAGCCCTTGCACGAAGCGCTTCAGCAGTCTTACACGGCTCTTCAATTCGTCGCTCGCTTCAATTAAATTTGTCTCATCCAGAATCACGTGCGGCGTCACAAACATAATGAGCTCGCTGCGTTCGTGCGTTTTGGTTTTGTTGCCGAATAACAACGGGCCCACAATCGGGATGTGGATCAGGCCGGGGATGCCTGATACCTGATCCGATAGTGTGTCCTTGATCGTCCCGCCAATGGCGATGGTGTCGCCATCCATGACCGTGACCTGTGTCTGCACCACCTGTTGATCGAATGCGGGCGTTCCCGTTCCTGTGTTGACCGAGTTGTCGATGGAGCTCACCTGCTGGCCGATATACAACGTCACGATGCCGCCCGGCGTCACACGCGCCATCACCTGGAGCGTCACGCCCGTGTCCTGCGACGAGATGCTCTGCTCCGTCACGGTGCTTCCGCCGGAAGGAATCACCGTGGTGCCCGTGCTCACGGGAACCTGCGTTCCCACGTTGATCGATGCGGGAATGCTGTCGGTCGCGATCAGGCTCGGCTCGGACAGTTCGTGGGCGTAGGTTCGATTCTCGTTCAGAGTCAGCGCCGCCAGGAGCTGCCGCGCGTTGCTCACCATCGCGCCGACGTTGAGCGTTCCCACGCCCGCCGTCGAGAGCGAAAATGTGGGTTGCACACTCGCGCCGGTGGACTGCTGCAGCGCGTAGCTGATGCCGCTTGCGAACTGGTCCGTCAAATCGACCTCATAAATTTTGGCTTCGAGCAGGATCTGGCGCGGCGGAATATCGAGCTGTGCGAGCATCTTTAAGATGCTCTGATACTGCTGCGCGTCGGCCTGAATCAGGAGCGCGTTATCGAGCGGATTGGGCACGATGCGCGGCGGTCTTTTTGCTGCGGCACCGGCCGCTTCCGGCTGCCCGTTCACACCCGGCTGATTCTGCTGCGCGGCGCCGAGCGTCTGCCCCGTCGCGCCGATGGGATTGGGCGCCTGCGCCGAATACCCTCCAAACGACGGATATCCGTAGCCGCTATACCCCCCGCCGTATCCGCCGCCGCCGAAGCCGCCCATCCCGCCGCCGCAGGCGTTCGCGCCGCCGAAACCGGACATGAATCCGGTCGCGTTTCCGTACCCGCCCGGATTCCCGTACCCATTCCCGCCGTAGCCGCCATATCCGCCGTATCCGCCGTATCCGCCGCCGCCGTAACCGTATTGCGATCCGCCGCCGTAGCCGTATCCGCCGCCGTATCCGCCGCCGTAGCCGCCTCCATACGCACCTCCGCCATAGCCTCCGTACCCCGACCCCCCATATCCGCCGAATCCTCCGCCCATCGGCGCCGAATTTCCGAAAAGCATGCCCAGCGCCATCGCCAGGCACGGCGCCTGCCCGTATTTCACCCGATAGACGTAATTCTCGACGTCTCCCGCGGTGATCTTCACCGGAACGTCCAGCTTCCGGATCCAGTCGCCCACGGTTCCGAAAACGCCCGGGTTGGGCGCCACGGCGATCAGCTCGTTGATCCGGTCCACCGGCAGAAACTTCACCGTGGACGTCTTCGAATCGAGCGAGATCGATTTGAGAATATCGTCGAGCTCTTTCACCAGATCGGACGGCTTCGCGTTGTGCACCTCGAAAATCTGCACGCGCTGGTTGACGAAGGTGTCGCTGTCGAACAGGCCGATCAGATCCATGCTGCGGCGCAGGTTGCGGCGGCTGTCGAGAATGAACAGGAGATTGGCGGGCGCGTAGGGGAGAATCTGCGCGCCTTCGCCGGCGAATTGCGCCAGCACTTTCGCCAGTTCCTCGACGGAAATATATTTGAGGAACACTAGATTCAACATGGTCTGGTCGTCTTCCGGAATCGCCTGCCCGTTTACCTCGCGCTCGATGCGGATCGGCTGGTGCACAATTTCTTTGAGCGGAACGATGCGGTACACGCCGCCCGCTTCGCTCATTCCCAGGCTGTTGATGCGCAGAATCTGCTCCAGCAGGTTGCGCGGATCGAGCTGCCGCGGATCCCCGTAAGTGTTGAGCGTGACGCTGCCGCCCTTGATCGACGGATCGATCATGTAGGTCAGGCGCAGCTGCTTGGCGAGCTGATCGATCACCTCGGTAAGGGAAGCGTCGTGAAGATTGAGCGCGCCCAACTGAAGCTGCGGCGCGGGCGCCTGCGGCTGTGTCTGCGCGGGAGCCGCTTGCACGGCAACCGGCTGCGCCGGAGCGGGCTGCGCAGCAGCAGGCCGCGGCGGCGGGGGCTGTTGCGCGCTCGCGACGGCCGCAGCCCCAGCGAACAACATCGCGATCGTCTTTTGTCTCCAACTCATCTAATTCACCTTCTGCCATTCGCAGCTTTCACCCATAAGCCCCCGCGTGACCACTTTTTTGTATCCGTTGAGAACCGTTCCATTCGGCGAGGTGTCGCCCGCCTTACATGCGGCGTATCCGCCTCCGATATCCACGCCGATCGGATTCTTATCGTCGGCTTTGTTATCCGCCGACGCCGCGCTGAGCTGCGTCACCAGCGGCGCACCACCGGAAGACGCACGCGCCGCAGGACGGGCCGCTGCCGCCGGCTGCCGCGTGGATTGCTTGGGACGAAGATCTTCCAGGCGCCGCTCGATGTTTTCTCCGTTCCATAGAAACGTGATCGTCTCGGTTGTGAATCCCTCGATTTCGAACGGCCCGACCTTTTCGCCCACTCGATAACTTTTCTGCGCGCCGGCAGGCTCGGCCAGCAGCACCACCGGATCGGCGATGTGCATTTGGCCGTAATATTCGGGCAGGGGAGGCAGCGGCGGCTTCGGTTTGGGCGCGGGCGGCTCGATAATCACGTTCGGATTGCGGTCTTTCGAGAACAGCATCTTCTGCGCGACTTCGATGTATTCCGCCGCGGTCACCGGTGTGGGCGCCGCCAGCGCGGGCGGCGGAAGGACCGCCATTCGCCGGGCCGCGGCGGTAAACATCGCCCGCTCCCGTTCCTCCCCTTCGATCCAGCGGCCGCGAATCTGCCAGGCGAGCGCCGCCGCCAGCGCGACCAGCGCCAGATCGAGCGCCATCACCCTCCGGTTCATGTGCGTTTCTCCGGAACCAGCCGGCGCGGGACCATGCCCGCGACCGTCAGATGCACGGTTATGGTTTTGTCCTTCGCATTGCTCGAGTTGACGCGCATATCGCTGGTCGAAACCAGCTCCGGCCGCGCCGCCAGACCCGAGAGCATGTTCACCAGTTGCTCGATGCGGCAGTCGAGCTGCACTGTCACCGTCGCTTCTCCGTAGGCGTCGCCCAACGGCCGGATTCCGAACCCCTCCGTGTTGCGAATCTCCACCGCCGGGGATTCGGCGCGTCCCAGGTCTCGGATAATCTGAATGAGTTGCGCCTGCGCCTGAGCGAGCGTCTCGGCCACGATCAGGCCTTTTTCGCGCGCGGCCAGTTCCGCATTCACTTTTTTGAGATTTTCCTGGCGCGCGGGAACGCTCGAAGCGATCTCGCGCAGTCGCGCCAGCCTCTTTTCCGCGACCGCGATGGTTTCCCGCGTGGGCGCGACCACGGGAGCCGTCGATTCCGGCCAATAATGAATCGCCACCCCCACGGCCAGAACCAGCGCAATAAGCGGCAAGGCGCGGCGCAAGCGGGGCGTCATCGTCCCGCCTCCCGATTGGTGCGGATGCGGAAATTTTCGCCGGTCTGCGTGCGCGTGGGGGGCATCACGAACTCCGACGATTCAAAAAAAGGCGACGCATCGATTAATTTGAGCAGCGGCGCGGCCTGATCCGCTTCTCCCGCAATCAACACCTGCGAGCGGTTCAGATCAAGCTCGTTGAGCCACACCTGCTCGGGAAGAATGCGCGTCATCTCCTCGAGCGCATCCATGTCGGCCTTCGATCTTCGCCGGAAATCGTCGAGCAGCACCGTCCGCTCGCGCGCGACGACGACATCCTTGTCGATTTCCGCGGCGCGCCGCGCGGCCGGCTCGACCCTGGCGATTTCGGCTTCGAGCGAGCGCTGGTAGCGATGATCCTCATAACCCGGCATCCCAAACAGCACGCCGGCGAGCGCGCACACCAGCACCGCGAGCGTGGTCGCCGAAATCCAGGCCAGGCGCGAGCTCGTATCGCGGCGCTCGGCCGGCAGGAGATTGAGCGCCAGCGCATGCTGTGGACACGCCGAAACCAGCGCCGCCGAATAAGCCAACGCGGGCGCGCCGGAAACCAGCGTTCCAAGCGGCTTCGGCTCGGTCGCCGGATCGATGCGCAGCTCGGCGCAGGCAAGCGCCGCCGCGCGCGATTCGTCCGCCTCGAAACTCGCCGAAAACACCGGATGCGCGGGGCTCTCCCCGTAAAACTCCACGCGCTCGCCCGCATTCTCGAAGGCGAGAATTTCCTTCTCGGGCATTTTCCCGAACAATCGCAGCGCGGAGTAAATCGATCCGGCCGAACAGGTGAAGCAGCCGATCTTCACGCCCGCCTCGGCAAACATCTGCGCATAGCGCTCCACCGCGGCCCGGCGCGCGACGGCGATCAGCACCATCGCGGAACCTTCCAGGCGCGTCCAGCTCGAAATCACGTCGTCTTCCGCGTAAGGATGCAGATTATCGAGCTGAAACGCGATCGCCGCGCCCAGATCCTTCGGCGCGACACCCGGAAGCGCCAGTTGGCGCACGATCACGTCCTGGCGCGGAAGTAAAACTGTAGCGGGAACGTTGCGCAGATCGAGTTTGCTCAAAAACGCCGCGTAATTTGTGCCCCACACGCCTGCCGGCTGATGCGGAAAATCCTCGATGGTAAGCCGCTCGAGCACGCGCGTCCCCGTCGGCCGCACCCGCGCCGCCACGACGCGCAGCGATTCCGACCCGCGCACGCCCGCGATCTCGATTCCCACCCCGCTGCCGAACGCCAGCAGCTTCCTCCACGCGTTCGGAATCATTGCGCCGGCCCCGGAGGAAGGATCGCCGCTTGCGACCACGCGTCGTCATACCAGCGCAGCACGTGAACCGGCGCCATGTAATACGTCTGGCGATTCAGCAGCCGCACCGTGGCCGAAGCCGTGCGCACGAACTCGGAGGGTCCGCCGTCCGGGCGCCTCAGCCGCGCCGACGCGCGCAGCGTCCACACCGCAATCCCGCCGATGCCCATCCGCGGCGCCGAAATTCCCATGTTCGAAACGTCGCCCATGCTCTTGAACGGCACCACCTGCCGTCTCGCGACCACCGCATTGACCGCGGCGGGCGCCATGCCCATCGCCTCCATCAACGCGGGACTGGCCGTGTTGATATCGAACGGCCCGGAACCGCCCCACACCGACAGACAATCGCGCAGCCCACCCGTCGCGTAGAGCCGTCCCGCCGAATCCGGCAGATAATTGCCGTAAAACAGTTCGGGCGTCATGCCTTCCACCAGCAGGAGTTCCTCAATCTCTTGAAAAGACGCGTGCCGCGCCCGAAAAGTCGGAGCGCCGATGCTTTGGGCAGCGGAAAAATAGTATTGATCGAACATAGTGGGCGCGGAAGCCGCCGAGCGCCAGTCGAGAATCGCAGCCGTAATCTCGGCCGCGCGCCCGGGGTCGCCGCTCACCACCGTGATCACGCGCGTCAAATCGTCGGCTGATGCGGTGTTGATGTTCAGCTTGGCCGATTCCGGGATCATTTCGACGATCGCGTTCCCGCTCGGATACAGCATCGTTAGCCGTGGCGTGTTGTAGGTCCAGCGAGGCGAGCCGTCCGGATTGGTCACCTCCGGACCCCACATCATCCACTGGATCGCGCGCTCGACCGACCCGGTCGCAAGATACCACGCGCGCAGCCCGTCGGCCGAGGAAGCCACACGATCGGTCTCCGAGCGCACGCTGGTCGCGACGGAAAACGCAATCGCCGCCAGCGCCGCCGCGAGCCACAGCACGATCAGCAGCGCCCCTCCGCGCTGACTCGGCGTCGGGCAGCCGGTCGTGCCGGCTGCCAATCGTCCATCCGATGGATCTTTACGGCGCATCGTTGTAAGTCGCATTCACGTCGCGATTAATGTGAATCGGGGTGGTCACGCTCACCAGCGGCAGCCGCGCCGGGTCCGGAATCAGCGGCGCCATGGCGACGTGCACCGCCGCGGGAAGATTCGGCGCCGTCCACATCGGCTGCCAGTTGGTCGCCATGCGCGTGTTGGGATCGTAATTCTGATACGAAATCACGCAATAAGCCAGCCGGTCCGCCAGCACGAAGGACTGCGGCGTCGCGATGCCCGGCCGGAACGCGCCGCCCGAACACAGCGGCGCCGTCGCGTACGGACCGGTGTACAGAAATTCGTTGGCGATCAGCCGCAACCCTCCCGCGCCGTCGCTCAGGACCTGCAATTCGACCACGCGCGGATACCCGCGCGCGCCTTCCGTAATGGAATAACTGGTCACCAGGTGCAGCGTCTGCGCGTTCCCGTTGAACACCGCCAGGGTCGAATTGTCGGCGCAGTTTCCGATCACCGGCATCACTCCGCCCAGCTCGCGCGAAAGAATCCGCTCGACGCTCATCACCCGCCGGTTCGATTGCAACCGGTCGTCCGTTTTCGTATACGTGATCAGCGCGGAGCGCATGGCGAACAGCATCCCCGTCGAAATCAGTGCGACCAGCACCACCGAGATCAGCAGCTCAACCAGCGTGAACCCACTTTCGTGGCGCACGAACTCACGCGTGCCGCGCCGGCACTCTTGCCGACGCATGGTGTGCGTTCGATCAGGGATAACCGCCCGCAGCGCCTGCCTGGTCATATATCCCCCGCCCGCAATATCCCCCGCCGGTAGCCTTCGAGCGAAAACTCATGCCGCGTCGCGCCATCCATCCACCAGATCCGGAGTTGAACCCGGTCGAGCACCCACATTCCGGGAGCGGCGCCCTGCGCCCACTCAAACGGCATCACCACTGCGTTCCATCCGATGACGGTTCCTCCGGTCTGCGCCGGGTCGAACATTCCCTGAAGCGGAACCTTGCGCGGGATCTGCTGGTCCACGAGCAGCTCGTCCATTTTCGATTTCGCCAGCAGCGTCGCGCGGTCGTACTGGGTCAGCCGCGCCGCATTGCGCGTCGATCCGGAAAGCGCACTGAGCACTCCCGCTACCGCGATCCCCATAATCGCCGTGGCGACCAGCACTTCAAGCAGCGTGAACCCGTTCGTCGCCTTAAAACCGCTCCCTGCGGTCGCGGCTCGGGGCGGGCGCTCACAACGGTCGGCTGGATGCGAGCCGCGACCCGAGGGAGCGGTGTTAAAGGACTGGCTCACCGCGCCTCCGGAACGCCCGTAATCGGATCGATCGACACAACCCGATGCCGCCCTCCCGGCGTCGCCAGGTCAAGCGTGATCGCCGGAACCGAGCCGCCCGGATACAGCAGGAATCGCCTCAGCTCCACCGGATTCGCGATCCGCACGCTATCGGGCAGCCGCAGATCGCGCGCGAATCCGTTATCCGCAGAGCGCGCCGAAAGCCCGTTATCCCGGGGCGAAATGCGAATCTCGACCGCCTGCTGGCGCCGCTCCGCCCGATCGAGCGCGGTATTTAAGAACGCCACGATCGAATCGGAAGCCGACCTCAGACGCAGCGAATCGAGTCCCGCGCCGATGGACGGGTAAGCGATTCCCGCCACCAGCGCGATGATCGTCACCACGATCAGCATCTCGATCAGCGTGACGCCGCGTTGGAGCCGGTCTTGCCGGCTGTCAGTTATTTTTCCAACTGACGATGTCGGCATTATTGCCATCCCCGCCCGGCGCGCCGTCCGCGCCCAGACACACCACGTCAGGCTCATCGCCGTGCTCGCCCGGATATTTATAAAGATACGGATGGCCCCACGGATCGAGGGGAATATCCTGCGGCAGATACGGCCCGGCCCACTGCGCCTGATTCTCAGGCTTCACGCGCAGCGCGTTCAATCCCTGGTCCGTCGTCGGATACGTTCCCGTATCGAGTTTGTACGCTCCCAGCGCCGTCATGAACGAATTCACCTGCGCCCGCGCCGCCGTCCGCCGCGCCGCGTCCGCATGGCCCATCATCCGCGGCGCCACCAAAGCCGCAAACAGCGCGATGATGGT
>JASHWA010000202.1 GCA_030044325.1 Bryobacteraceae bacterium | reverse complement strand
GTTTCCCGATCCCGGATTCTCCATTACGCTGCCCCCAGGATGGTCACGACGGCCGTTGCGCCGCTGCCGCCGAGATTTTGCGCCAAACCGATCGAGTGCCGCGGGATCTGCCGCTCGCCCGCATCGCCGCGAATCTGCACCACCACATCGCAAATCTGGCCCACGCCTGTCGCGCCCACCGGATGCCCCTTCGCCTTCAGCCCGCCCGACGTATTCACCGGCCGTGGACCGTTCAGCGCCGTGCAGCCCTGCTGCGCATACGGCCCGCCTTCGCCTTTTTTCACGAACCCCAGATCCTCCGTCGCGATAATCTCGGCGATGGTGAAGCAATCGTGCACTTCGGCGAACTGAATATCGTTCGGCGAAACGCCGGCCATTTTATACGCCTTTTCGCCCGCCGATTGGACCGCGCGAAACGTGGTGATGTCGTCTTTTTGATCGAGCGCGACCTGGTCGGAAGTCTGCGCGATCCCCAAAATTTTCGCCGCTTTGTTTGTGAACTCGGCAGCGCGCTCGAGCGGAGCGATCAGCACCGCCGCGGCGCCGTCGCTGATCAGAGAACAGTCGAAAACGGTGAGCGGCTCGGCGATCGGCTTTCCGGCGAGCGCCTGCTCGATGGTGATCACTTTGCGCATGTGCGCCTGCGGGTTTTTCGCTCCGTTCGCATGATTTTTAACCGCGACGGCGGCCATCTGCTCGCGCGTCGTTCCGTACTGATACATGTGCCGGCGCGCGATCATGGCGAACAGGGCGGGAAACGTTGCTCCCGCGCGGCCTTCCCCCAGCATATCGCCGGCTCCGGCCAGGATCTCGGTTACTTTGGGAGTCGGCTGCGAGGTCATTTTCTCGACGCCGCCCACCAGAACCACGTCATATAACCCCGCTCCCACGGCCGAAACGGCGTGAAAAAACGCAGATCCGCTCGACGCGCAGGCCGCTTCAAATCGCGTGCAGGGAACGCCGGTGATCCCCATCGCGCCAGCTATATAAGGAGCCAGGTGGTTCTGGCCGACAAAGGACGGCCCGGCGAAATTTCCCAAGTAGAAAGCTTCGACTTTTGATGGACTTACATTTGCATCTGCCATACACTTCTGGCCCGCTTCGACGGCCAGCGAGCGCAGGTCGCGGTCGGCGAACGCGCCGAAGGCGGTTTTTCCGATGCCTACAACAGCCACAGGTCTCATATACTGTTTAGAATACCGCGCGTGGTCGATAGATTCACATGCACGTTTGTGGAAGCTGAGGCGTCAATGTATTCTAGATGGCGACTGTCTTATCCGCTCTCGATCAACTGCGAGGTAGCATGAGCGAGGTTCCCGGCTCGACCGGTTTCGACGCGACGTGGCTGTCTTCGGACCAGCAGACGCGCTTCGTCAACGACAATCTGCGCCGCGTGTTCCTGCTGATCTATCGCATCGTCGGCAACGTTGCCGATGCGCAGGATCTGACGCAGGAGGCGTTCATCAAGGCGCTGCAACGTCAGGACCAGTTGAAGGACCTGGACAAGGCCGCGCACTGGCTCTCGCGCATCGCGAGCAACACCGCGATCGATTTTCTGCGCCGCGCCGGCCGCGTGAATTTTTCCGATCTCGAAGACCTGCCCGAGCCGGTGGCGAAGTCGCGCGAGGAGAGCCCGGAGGAGCTGGTGCTGCGCGCCGAGCGCCGCGAGTATCTCGAAGGCGGCCTGGGCGTGCTGACCGATCGCGAGCGCACGGCCTTGCTGCTGCGCGATGTCGAGGATCTCCCGGCCGAGGAAGTGGCCGTGCGCCTGAACTGCTCGAAAGCGACGGTGCGTTCGCACATCGCCAACGGGCGGGTCAAGCTGAGGCGTTATTTTGAGAGGCGCAAGTCATGACAGCGCACGTTTCCGAAATCGATCTGGCGCTGTTCGCTTCGGGCGATCTGAACCCGTGGCGTTCGGCGATGGTTCGCATTCACATCGCCGGCTGCGAAAGCTGCCGGAAAACGGCGGGCGATTTTCGCGCGGGCCGCAATCGCGTCCGCCAGATCGCATCCGATCTGCCCGCCGGGCTCGATTGGGACCGGCTGGCGGCGGAGATGACCGCCAATATTCACGTGGGACTGGCCGCGGGCGAGTGTGTCGCGCCCAAGCGCAAAAGATCGACGGTAGTAATGAGCTGGCGTCCGGCGGCGGTGATGGCGGGAGTCGCGATTCTGCTGGCCACCGGATGGTGGCTGAATATGCCGCACGACGCGACCGTCGCGTTGGGCCGGGCGCTCAGCTCGGTGGTGCATGGACGCACCATGCCGGCTCCGGCGCTGGATGAGCCGGGGATGGTGGTCACGGCGGATGAAAAAGGAATCGAGCTCCGGGAAAACGGCGGCAGCCTGGGAATTTCCGAAGGCTCCGCGCCGCCGCTGGCGGTTTCGGTGAGTGTCGCGGGATCGGCCAGCGCGCGATATGTGGATGGCGACACCGGCCAGGTGACCATCACGAGCGTCTATGCGCAGTAGCATCGCCATGGTCGCGTTCGCCTGCATGGGACTGTGCGCCCAATCGCTGAGCCGCAAGGTGGATCTTCCCGCCGATTCGCCGGTGGCCCTGGTTTCCGACGATTGGGGCGACACCAGCGCGACGGCTCGCGGCGGAGCGTTTTTCCTGGACGTGCACGCTTCGCTTTCCTTGCGCAACGTGAGCCAGAAACGCGTGCATGGCATCACGCTTTCGGTTTCCTCGCAGGATGTCGCGCCGGGCGGCAAGGGTTCGGTTTCGATTCCCAGTCTCGACGCGGGTCCGGGCGACGTTTTCCCGGTGCGCATCGACGTGCGGCTGCTGCGGCCGATCGGGTCGAGCGCGGCGGTCGAGGTGAAGCTCGACGGAATTCTGTTCGACGATCTGAGCTTTTACGGTCCCGACACGCTGCATTCGCGGCGGACGATGACGGTGTGGGAGCTCGAAGCGCGGCGCGACCGGCAGTACTTCAAAAAACTGCTCGAAAGCGCGGGGCGCGACGGATTACAGAAGGGCGTGATCGAAAGCCTGGCGCGGCAGGCCGACCGCACGCAGCCGGGAGTGCAGATGGTGCGCGGCCGCGCGACCAACGCCGATCCGGAGCGCGACATGGCGTTCGCCTGCCTGGAGATTCCGGACTCCCCGGTCGAGCCGACTTCCGGCGCGGCAAAGATCGCGGGAAACGAAGCCCATGCGCCGCATTTTGAGATTCATAATCGCGGCGGCCGTCCGGTGCGCTACCTCGAAATCAAGTGGATCGTGAAGGACCGGCAGGGGCGCGAATTTCTGGCGGCATCCATGCCCGCCGACGTGAGCGTCGCGCCGGGCCACGCGGGCGAAGTGGTGGAAGACGCAGCGCTACGTTTCACCACGCCGGTCGAAAGCATGAGCGCGTTTGTTTCGACGGTCGGATTCGCCGACGGCTCCTACTGGATTCCCACGCGAGCGTCGCTCGACGACGCGCGGCTCCGAAGGATCGTTGCGCCGTCGCCCGAAGAGCAGCGCCTGACGCAGATCTACCTCAAAAAGGGCCTGGCCGGGCTGGTCGAAGAGCTCAAGAAGTTCTAGCGGGAGCGCTCGGCAAGAACCCGCGCCATCACGGGCGCGGCTCTACGATTTGTGCGAGCCGCGTCAGTTATCGCTTCGTCAGGGAGGGCAGAGGTCGGTAGTGTCTGAGCTCTCGCTGCCCGGACGTCGCCGCGCGGAGGGCGCCGTGTCACACTAGTAAAAAGTGCATACACGCCGGATTTCAACGTTTCTGCTGGGCGCCTGGCTGGGCGGCAGCGTGATGATGGCATTCCTTTATGTCCGGTCGCTCGAGGCGGCCTCCATCGTGCTGAATTCGCCGCCCGCGCCGGTGGGCGAGATCGTGAAGAAGCTCGGCTACGACGATACGGCGCA